>JAOZSM010000302.1 GCA_029939675.1 Fidelibacterota bacterium | reverse complement strand
GCTGAATTCAAAGATGTCAAACTGATCTATATTCATGTCGGGGAACCAAAAGTCAGCCAGGAAGATCCCAAAGCAGGCATTGAGCTGATCCACAAGATGAAAACCAATTTGAAGATGTCTCACCCCATTCTATTTGATCGCTATGGCGTGGTTGCTGATAAATATGGCGCAGCCTCGTTACCTACAACAGTGATAATTGCACCGGATGGCAAAGTCAATTACTATCATTCCGGATTCAAACCCGGGGATGAGGCTAAGGTAAAAGAGGTTTTGCTCAAAATTCTTTAAAAAAGTGGAACTGTGGTTCCCATTGACATCGATCATTTATGGTATATACTATGATATATATTATAAGGAGTGGATATGCGAATAGCTAAAATCTTTACCAATGGCCGCAGTCAGGCAGTCAGGCTACCGAAAGAGTACCGTTTCTCTGAGAATGAAGTTTATATAAAGAAATTCGAGAATATGGTAATTCTGCTGCCAAAAGACGATCCTTGGACATCCCTGATCGATAGTCTGGATCATTTCTCAGAAGATTTTATGACAGTCAGAAGCCAGCCCGAAGAACAAATCCGGGAAGTGTTGTGATCAAGTATCTGTTAGATACAAATATCTGCATTTACATCATTAAGCAGAAACCAATTACAGTGATTCAGCGCTTTCGATCGTTGGGCGTCTCAGAAGTGGGGATTTCCAGTATTACCTTGAGTGAGCTTGAATATGGTGTGAGTAAAAGTGAACGAGTGGCTCAAAATAAATTAGCATTGGCCCAATTTTCAGCCCCACTTGAAATTATGGACTATGATGATCTAGCAGCCAGGGAGTATGGATCCATCCGCGCAAGATTAGAACAACTTGGAACTCCCA
This sequence comes from Fidelibacterota bacterium, assembly GCA_029939675.1. GTDB lineage: Bacteria > Fidelibacterota > UBA8477 > UBA8477 > JABMPR01 > JABMPR01. The sequence continues at coordinate 2,456 of JAOZSM010000302.1, read as the reverse complement.
TTGGTGCTCAAGACATGCTTATTGGTGCTCATGCATTAGCGCTAAATTGTATTTTAGTCACCAACAATGTAAAAGAATTTGCCCGTATCCCGGGACTTTCGATAGAGAACTGGACTGCCTGAATCATGTTATTAAGCAGGCCAATGATAGTCGAATAGATTCGTGTTTCTCATCCCGAACCGTCAAAATGAGCGGCTTGTGGGGTGTAGCCGAGGTTGTAGACCCAAGTCAAAGTGCAAAAGACAATAAAAGGTTGACGAACGTACAAGAAGACAACTCATGAAAATAACCGTCTCCAACTTATACCACCTGAAACGCTTTAAGCTGTTTTTGGCATTCGTTCTGGTTCTCATAACGATCTCGCTGACTCACGTAAGTATCTTTTCTGATCTGGAAAATCGTTTCCTCGATGCGCGCTTTCGCAATTGGACCGGAGCTTTCCAGCCTGACAGCAATATCGTGATTATTAGTATCGATGACAGCAGTCTTGATTTCTTTGCTGAAAATGGGATTGCCTGGCCCTGGCCGCGATCCTTTTATGCTCATCTGGTTAATTACCTGGACGCAGAAGGGGCCAGCGCAATTATCTTCGATATTCTGTTTACTCATTTTGATGCTGATCGATCTGAAACCGATGCGGAAGAAACTGATGGCGCCTTTGCAGATGCCCTGGAAAATAATGATCGAAATGTACTGGGTATGATAATCGACGGACATGCTTTCGAACAATCGGCACCCGATCAAGGATTAATACAAACGCAGCAGCTAAAACTTCGTAATGCGCAGAGTGATAGTCTATTAGAGCTTCCTATTCAAGTCCTGGCCCATGCTTCCAGCTGGCTGGGGCATACCAATATTTCCCCGGATCGGGATGGCATTTTTCGCCATGTCAAACCATTCACCAAAATCAATGATCATCAGCTGCCCAGTCTGGCTTCAGCGGCCTACCTGCTCACTCATCCTGATGACGAAGTTCAACTGCTTGATCAGCAATTGCAGATTGGTGACTTAACGGTCCCACTAACTGGTTCTGGTGATTTATTGATCAACTGGTATGGTTCTGCGGGTCCCAAGGGTGTTTTTAGATACATGCCCTTCAGCACGGTGATCCAATCTGCCAGTGCCCTTCAATACGGGGGCGTTCCCAGTATTCCCCAGGGAACATTCAAGAACAAATTGGTCATTATCGGAGCTGATGCTGCTGGTCTCCGCGATTTGAAGGCTACCCCTATACTGCAGGGCGGACTTCATCCAGGCATGGAAGTCTGGGCCACTGTTTTAAGCAATTTTACCCAAGATGATTTTATCTACCAATTTCCGCAGATCCCTTTATTCCTGATTCTGTTTGGGATGGGCTTTGCCATTTTATACAGCTTTGAGCACTTAAAAGCCCGGTTTGCTTTTCCCATTATCCTGTTGCAGTTATTACTGTACCTGCTGCTGGCCTATCTGCTGTGGGCTGGTGAGTCCCGTATCATTTTGCCGCTACTACCTGCTATACTGGTAAGTACACTGGCTTATATCGTTGTTTTTTCCAATGAAATGCGTGAACGTCTGTTTATGAAGCGTGTTTTTGGTCCCTACATTTCACCTGAACTTATGCAGCTCATGTATCAAACCCGTGAAGCACCTTCACTGGGTGGTGAACAGATCACTGGAACGGCCTTCTTTAGTGATCTCCAGGGGTTTACGCGATTTTCGGAAAAATTGACACCTGTTAGATTAGTCGCCCTCCTGAATGAATATCTCACGGTGATGACCGACTCACTTATGGAATTACGGGGAACTCTGGACAAGTACGAGGGGGATGCGATTATTGCCTTTTTTGGAGCGCCAGTTTCTGATCCAGAGCATGCCCATCAAGGAGTTAAGGCTGCCATTACCATGCAACGTGGTTTGGCTGATTTACGCAAGAAGTGGGAGAGTGAGGGTGATGATTGGCCAGAAGAAATTAAAGATCTCCAGATGCGGATCGGGATCAACAGCGGCGAGATGCTGGTGGGAAATGTGGGCAGCAAGGGGCGCATGAATTTTACCATGATGGGTGATACGGTCAATGTGGCAGCCCGTTTGGAATCATCAGCCAAGCAATACGGTGTTTTGACCCAGATCAGTGAAGTTACTGCCCGGCAAATGCCACCGGAAATCATCTTAAGGCGCTTGGGGGCCACTCAACTCGTGGGAAAATCCAAAGCAGCCGTGAGTTATGAAGTCTTTGGCTATGCTCAGGACCTGAGTCAAGCTGACCATGAATTATTGAGAATATGGCCCAAGGCGCTGGCTGCAATTTCTGCCCAGGACTGGAATCTGGCTGAGTCACTCTTTCAAGAGACCCTGGCCCTGGAACGTCAATATGCCGGACGCCCAACCAATCCCAGTCAAGTCTACCTTAACATACGAATTCCCAGTTGGCAGAAGCAGAATTTAGCTGATGACTGGGAACCAGTCTGGGTCTT
>JAOZSM010000085.1 GCA_029939675.1 Fidelibacterota bacterium | reverse complement strand
TTTTAAGGCATGTTTCTGACCCGCGTGATATTGCTCTCCTTAGCTGTCCTGACCTTTGGATTAGCAGGTAATCCGTACTGGGTCTTTTTTGAAGATAACCTGACCGAAACAAAGGTCCAGCTAACCACCCGAGCTGAAGTCCGGCTGATGACCCGCGGAGCCCTGGTTACGCGGGGAAATCTGGCCGTCTCACCGGAACACTTGGCGGAATTAAGACTAGCCGGATACAAGATCAGACAGACCTCCAGATTTTTAAATGCCGTCAGTTTAGCTGTCGAGAATGCTGGCGACCTGGAAGAGCTCACCCGATTTCCTTTCATCAAGTCAATTAAACCCGTTGCCCTGAGAGTGCTTACTGCACCTGATCAAGAACTGCAAAACCCCCAGCTTTCCCGTAGCTCAGGACGGCCCTATGGTCCATCGTTGACCCAGAATGAGCTGCTGCACATTCCTGAGATTCACGATCTTGGCTATGATGGTTCTGGTATCCTTATCGGTGTATTTGATACTGGCTTTAATACAGAACATCCAGCCTTTGATCTGCTTGATATTCAGGCCCAATATGATTTTGTTGATGACGAAATTGATCCAAGTGGCTCCGGGCATGAACATGGCATTAATGTCCTCAGTGTTTTAGGCGGCTATTATCCTGACCAGGTGATTGGACCAGCATTTGGAGCCTCCTATCTGTTAGCACGCACTGAAAATGTTGCTTCAGAATCCCGAGCTGAGGAAGATAATTGGGTAGCCGCGCTGGAATGGGCCGACTCCCTGGGTGTTGACATTATTTCCTCCTCCCTTAATTATCGGGATTTTGATGGTACTGTTGATGATTATCCTGACTCGGCCATCGATGGAATGACAGCCATTATTTCAAAGGCAGCCAACATTGCAGCAGAACGGGGAATCCTGGTAGTTAATTCAGCCGGTAATGAAGGCTCTGCCCCTGGCAGTATCTGGCCGCCAGCCGATAGTCCCCATGTCCTGGGTGTAGGGGCAATTACCGCCACTGGTGCCATCAGTTATTTTTCGAGTAGAGGACCAACTTATGATGGTCGCATCAAACCGGATGTGGTCGCTATGGGCTCCTCGGTCTACATGGCTTCTGGAGCCAACAGCTTCAGACATGGCAACGGAACCTCGTTTTCAGCGCCACTCACCTCAGGATTGGCCGCCCTGCTGCTTCAGGCTCATCCAGAGTTAGCACCCGATTCCATCATTACTTTATTTCAACAGAATGGCAATCAAGCAACTAACCCTGATAATGATCTGGGTTATGGAATTCCCGATCTGCGACAATTCTTCCAGAATCCACCAGACAGAGAATCAGCAAATATTCTGGTCTATCCCAATCCGAGTTCAAGCCATGTGGTTAATATGGTTTTGCCTAACCCTCTCGCTGGACAGGTTGAAACCGGCAACCTTATAAATATTCGTGGACAGAAGATTGCCTCACTCATAGTTGAGCCCATTTCTCAGCATACGGTCCAGGTAACCCTGCCTGGAAACATTGTGCTGGCAGATCAGCTTTACATCATCACGCTGCAAGCCGCGGATCGCATTTATTCAGGCAAACTAGTATATATCAAGTAGAGACGTAGCATGCTACGTCTCTACAAGATTATCCTGCGATTATGCTAAAGGATCTACCCCCTATTTCAGATTAATCATTTTGATCGTTTGTTGAACATTTCCGACCTGCAAACGACAAAAATACAGGCCTGCATTAACCGGTTGTCCAGCCTCACTCAGGCCATTCCATTGCAATTGATACCAGGCAGCCGCTTGCGATCCATCTACCAGAGTTCTAACTATTCCTCCAGTAATGTCATAGATGATTATTGATACCTCTGATTGTTCCGGCAGGCCGTATTCAATTGAAGTAACCGGATTGAAGGGGTTGGGGAAGTTCTGCTTCAAGTGCACTTTTGCTGGGAGGGCATTGCCCTCATTAATACCAACGATGTTGGTGATGGTAGCACTGGCAACATCAAACTGAGGAGGGCCTTCATTCCAACGCAACCTTGAAATTGAGATCTCTGTTTGATCTGCACTCATCTCAGAATTAACATTGAATACTACATTGGCAAATACACCAGTTGCGCCATCAGGCAGTGCTCCGGCACCAGCTATTCTGACCATTTCATTATCTGCATTGATCTCAATTATAAAATCAGCCAGAGCGGATGACAATTGAACTTCCTCTAGACTCAGATGATCTTGGTTAATCATGATATCCGCCTCAAATGACAGAATATTATCACCCTGACTCAGGTGCAGCGGAATTTCAAGGGTCTCACCTGGTCGTAATTCACCATCTTCCAGACTGATCAGGCCAGTTGCCGGTGTTGCTTCTGCTCCAGAGATCACGGGAAACTCTGTGATAGCACCCACCATATATTGTTGGATCAAAGATGCATCATAGGCTGTTAAACCTTCATCGCCACTCACATCACCAAAATGTTCTTGCACATCACCCAACCAGATATTGCCAACCAGGCTCTGAAGAACCAACGAGGCATCCATCGAGCTGATCTCCCCGTTCATGCTTACATCACCAAAAATGTTATCTGGAATTAAAAATCTCCAATTGTCATAGATGAAGTGCATCTCAGAATCTTCATTTACTGCGGCATCAAAGACCTCGATAAAGGTCACCAAAGGGCCTACTAATTCGCTGGCCAGCAGATCCACATTAAAAAGATACATGACTCCTGCATATGATGCACTTGAAGCAAATGATACGGTGATTGTATCCTCTTGGACATTGTACTCTACTAAAGCCTCGCCTGCTGGCAAATAATTCTCGTCTGGATAGACGTCCACTACACTATAAGCCTGTGAATCGAAGAGAATTTTTAGATCTGCTGAACTAACCCCGAAATCGAAATCTGCATAGTACCAGGCACGTAATGTGAGCATACTTCCAGGAATTACCAGTGGTTCCCAGGCACCCAGATAGGCACCCCAACCAAATCCATCGATATCATCGAATCCGGCAAAGACAATTTTATCGATATCAATTGCATGTCCCCATGCTGAAAGCCAATCTCCATTGATCATAGCGCCGATCCCCTGGGGAGCTGTAGGGGTAAAACCTGAGAATACCGGATCCTCTTCAAAGACATGATCATGATTGATCACCAGGTCAGCATTCCCATCATACAATCCAGCCCAACTATGCCAGGTCTGCAAACTATCGATGGAGATCTGGTCAAGTAAATAGTCATTATAACAGCGGATTGATGAGCCCCAACGATAGGCGTGGTTGTACAATAGAATATTGTTGATATTACCAACCGCTCCATAACGAAATCGAACGGTAGCTGAAAGACTATTGCAAATGGTGACATTTTGCAGCGTTGGATTAGTTCGAGGTTCCAGGTCCGGGTCTAGTTGGGCAGCTGTCCAGGCATCTTCACCGTGGGTATTACTTATATCAATCCCCCTGGATCGGGCACCATTAATGAACACTTCACTTACTTGTCCCGAGTAGCCCCCTCGGAAATACATTCCGGCCGAGGCCGCTTGGTTTACAGCTAGATAATTGAGATTTACATTCCCACCGCGAATATAAAAACCACCCCCATTGTAAGTGGATATATGATCTACAGTGGTACCGGTCCCAACATTATATAACCCGAAGGACCATTGGGTGTATTCCAGCTTGATATATTGCAGAACACCCAGATTATGGGTGGGATCAACTGTCCAGTCAGGTGTTTGACCAGGACCTTTTCCATAGAACATGGGTGCCAGCCAGTCCCCGGCCTGAGGATTTTCAGCAGCACTGGTAAATGTAATGGGGTCCGCCTCTGTACCGGCAGCATGAATATAACCACCTCTTTTAACCATCAACCAGGCCTCAACTCCGGGGGTAAACTTAATGACTGTACCAGGTTCAATGATCAATGTATCTCCATCTGGAACAAAGACTGTATCAGTAACAATCCATTCCACATCAGGTGTCAAAGTCATATGACTGATATCACCCTGCAAATAAGTTTGACCATACAGACCTGCCAAACACACGACGAACACTCCCAATAAACCGCTGGTTAGCTTGTTCATCTTAAGTCCTCCACATTTTTTGATGACCACGCCGATCTCTGTTGCAAATCACATGATCATCATATTGTCCGAGATCAAATAGCCTCGGGAATTTTGTTAACATCTGCTGAAAAAAAAGTTGGCTAGCTCAGGGCCGATTAAAGTGGCTTAGAGATAAGGATTGGTAATTTTAGCTTTAACGTCTATTGTCAACAGCCAACATGTGCCCATATCAATATCTGTAGTGCGTTTATATTAATAGCGGAATATAGTTGAGTGCCAAGGGGGCAGCAATTCCTTTTTACAGGACTGGTTTAAAGGGATTTATGCCAATTTCATACGAAATTGACTTCATAGTGCACGCCAAAATTACACCCTTTGAGCCTCAACAAGAGACTCTAACTCGTCACACTGAGCGGAGTCGAAGTGCAAAGGGAAGTATGACACATTGCGCGCACTATGAATTAGAATTGGTATTAGTTCAAGTATGGTTGGTGGAAATTCGTTTCTCTTTTCGCTTTTGCTGTAATTGTCAACGATATTTCTTCAACTTATCCTGAATTTCCTGATGGACAGGATAACCCAGAGCCAGAGCCTGGTCGCAATACCTAATAGCCAAATTAAAGTCACCTCTATCTGTATAGATAATAGCCAGGTTGTTATTGGTTCCACCGCTTTCGGGATTCAAAACCAGAACTTTTTTATACTGGGTTATGGCAGCTTTATTATTACCCAAAGCCTGGTAACAAGCCCCTAGGCCAATCAGAGCATTGATGTATTCAGGCCTAAGCTCCAGCGCTCGATTGAAATGCCCGACAGCCTGTTCATAATTACTCTTTTGGGCCGCCACTATGGCAATATTGTAAAAATACCGAGGATCTGTCTCATCCTCCTTAAATGGTGTATTATCTACAAATGTTTGAGGCTTCGCTTTGGGTCCCTGCTCCATCTGGAGCACAGCTAAGCTTGACAGGGCTTCCGGGTGTTCTGGATCAATTGCCAAAAGCGCTTTAAGTGTTTGAGTGGCAGGAGCTATTTTTCCCATTTTCAAAAACAGCTTACTCATCCTCAGGTAGGTATCTGAATATTCTGAGTCCAGCTGCAAAGCCAACTGGTATTCCACCAGGGCTTCATCAAAGGCTTTCGCTTTTTCATGAATTCCAGCAAGGTTGTGGTGAGGCATGGCTAGATCAGGATCAAAAATAATGGCTTGTTCATACGCTTCACGGGCATCATCGTAACGGTTGGATTCCTCATATAAAGCACCCAGATTATTGTAAGCCTGACTATTGTTTGGATCCAGACTAAGAGCCTTTTCGTACGCAGCCATTGCTTCAGCCGATCGATTCGCCCGGCGATATAAATAGCCCAGGGTCAGATAACCCTCCAGAGGAGCACTATCAAATTCTATGACCAGGCGGCAATAGTGAATTGCTTGATCAAAATCCTCCAGAAAACCGTAAGCACTGGTCAAGAATTTATATGAGTTAAGACGATCCGGTACCTGTTGAAGTTTATCTTTCAAAATACTGATCTGGATTTCCATGGCCGCTTGTTTGAGCTCTTCATCATTGAATATATCGTACTCACCCAGTAGTGTTTTTCGACTGTATTCGAGCATCATCTGGAAATAGCGTTCACGCTGTTCCTCACTAGCCTCATCAAGATCAACCATCTCCAGGAAAGGGGCGTAAACCGAAAGCACTAATTTGGTGAATGCCAGCTGTCCTTCAACATCAAGGACTGCACGCATTACATCCTGAATATCATCGCTCAAGGTCCGCCTTTCTGAAAGCTCTCGCTCAACGCTTTCCTCTTTAAGGTGCATCCTTTGAGGGGCTAGAAACTCAAGAATGGGATGATCATCCGTATGTACTGGTCCTTGTCCGAATAAGGTTTGCAGATTATCGCTAACCATAAACCGGTAGAGGAGCCGGGGATCTTCCACCACCAGATTGGGTGATTTTTGCAATAAAGGCAAATTCTTCCAGGCATTCTTGATGGGAAGCTGCTCATGTCCCTTAAAACCAATCAGCATATAATCATTCCCACTGATGTATGATTTCATCAACAAACTGTTGGGGAATATTTTGGCGAAAGTTCTTCCCACCATTGAATAAGTTGTCCAATCCATCTGGTAAGCAGGAAACCATTGGACAAATATCCCATCCCAGCGCAGTTGATTTTTTGCCAGCTTGAAAAATTCTTCTGTAAAAAGACTAGCCAGGCCAGCCATCCAGGGATTAGATGGTTCAGATATTATTACATCATATTTTTGGTCACTTAGTTCCAGATGAGCCCGGCCATCCTGGATAATAATATTGCTATTTGGATGACTGTGCACTGCGCCATTTACACTACTGAAAAACTTACTGGCTTCAATCACCTGTTCACTGATTTCCAGCACATCCAGGCGATTAAGATCATAGTAGAGCGCCTCACCAGCAGTCACACCACTGGCTAAACCAAGAATCATCACATCTTTGGGGTTGGGGTGAAAGAGTAGCGGAATATGGGCAGCTAAAGTTTGAGTTGCCATATCCGATTCAGATGAAGCATCAGCCTTACCACTATTGTACAGGGTGTACTGGGCTTTTCCAAAGGCATCGATATCTTTCTCAACCGTGGTAAAACCACCGATACCATCACCATAGAATACCAGCTCGGTAGCCCCATCATAGGGCATCAAATCAGATGGTGCTTTTATAAAAGCGTCCCACCAACTTGTAGTTCTCAGTAAAACTTCATACTTACTGAATCGGTAATATTTCCCTGTCGAAAGCTGCAGTCGATCCCAGCGAGGATAGATCAAGGTCATGATCAGGCCCAAAATGCCCACTACCAGTGGTATCATTTTTTTTGATGATGTGATATCTTGTCGATAAACAACCCCGTATATGGCAACTGCCGCAAGTATCTGCAAACCGGCAACCAGGCTTAATCCAGCTTCTTTCCCCAGCAGCGGAATCAGAATAAATCCAGCTGAAAATGAGCCCAGGAGAGCTCCCACGGTATTAATGGCATAGGCAAAACCAATTGATTTCCCCAGGTGGTTGATGGACCGGGTATAGATCTTCCCCACCAGTGGAAAGGTGGCTCCCAGAACAATGGTAGGACCAAGCATGAGCAAAAACAACAGGACCGCCTTGGAAACAGATAGCAGGATGAAATTATCTTTAAAAATATAGATCAATTTGGCAAATAGAAACTGACTATCACCTAAAATCTGGCTAATTGTTAAGGCCAGGAGTGCAGCTGCAATTTGGGTAAGAAGCAATAGACGAAACGGGTTTTTACTTCTATCAGCCAGATACCCGAAAAGGGTAGCCCCGAGAGCCAGACCAATGATAAATGTAGTCAAAACGATGGTAAATGAATACGTGGTTGGACCTATTATCAAGCCGAGCAACCGGGTCCAGATCACCTCATACGCCATGGCTGCAAACCCGGAAATAGCAAAAATCAAAAGGGCTGCATTCTGCTGAAAGTTGGAGTACTTGGTTTCCCGCTGGTCCTCTTCAATTTTCAGGGGCAATTCACTGGTAACGATCTGATCAAGAGCTCCCTCAGAAATATATTCAGTTTCATTTTCAATTGATTCGGAGCGTCGGATCATTCCATTTGCAACAACAAAGGCAACACCACCGATCATTCCATTCATAAGCATCGCAAAACGCAGCGTACCACTGACACCCCAGATATTGATCAGCAGGAAGCCACTGAGCAGAGAACCGACAGCAGCACCAATCGTGTTGATGGCGTACAACTGACCCACTCTGGAACCCAAATGCCCAAGTTTAGCTACATAAAAGCGGATCAGAATGGGGAGTGTCGCACCCATTAATGTCACAGGGAGTAAAAAAAGAACAACAGCCCCAATCAGGATGTAAAGATTGAACAGCAATAAGTGGTCAGTGGTTTGATTATATAAACTACTGAATATAGGTTGACTGGCCTCGATCAAACCAGGCAGAATAAAGGCGCAAATCCCAATGGCGATCTCCAATAAGCCATAAAGCTGAAGGAGTTGAGCCGGTTTTTTGATCTGGTCGATGTAGCGACCTGCAATAAAACTTCCCAGGCCGAGCCCCCCCATAAACACCGTAAGCACAATACTTATGGCAAAAGGAGCTGCTCCTATGACCTTGACAATCATTCTGGACCAGATGATCTCATATAATAACCCGGTCATGCCGGAGAACAGAAATAGAACCAGGACCGAAAACCCGATATACCGAATGTATTTATCTGGACCTGGTGCCGATTGAGGAGCTAAAATATGCTGATCAGTCATACTGGAATACCTAACTCATTTTCTCATTATTTACAGCGATTCATTGGCAACAAAATAGCCTGTTTGGGATAACAGCTAAACATTTTTATTGACACATAAAATCTTTCTTCGCTGGAAGTGATACTATTCACACTTCACTGTGGTATAACAGGCTTAGGTGAGCCATAAGGCAAACCGAGTCCCCTCCTCGGCATGTCGCGGCGTAGTGAAACGCAGACGGAAGGGGTTGGGGGTGGGTTAGTTAAGTGCTGGTCCGATCTGAAAACAGAATAATAGCACCCAAAGTCGAAAGGAACTTTGAAAATCAGTAAGTTAGCATCAATTGGAACCTGTGACTTTAGTCCAAACAAGAAACCCCCTCCCCGAGGGGAGGACTAAACTGCGAATTAAGTAGCTTTATTGCTCCAACAAAACCACAATACACTGGCTCTTTACAATGAAAAATATCTGCGTAAATCCACGGATATCTGCAGATAAATAATCTATATTGTCAGACTTGACTAATATTTGACATGTTCCTGAAACTTTCACAACATGATTTCTAAGAATAGATGATTGGTTCTCATGAAACAAACTGATGCACAGAAGAATTTTGAAGTTACTAAAAAAACTATTGGTTATGTAGAACGCCAAAAGGCTACAGTTAAAGACTACAAACGTATCGGCTTCAAGTCCGGCTTGGAAGTTCACCAACAGCTAAAGACTAGCAGTAAACTCTTTTGTCGTTGTCCAGCCGGTATCTACCATGACAATGAAGATTACGATGCCGAAGTCATCCGTCACATGCGTCCCACCCTCAGTGAGTTGGGCGAGTACGATGGCACAGCCCTCATGGAATTCAAAACCCGTAAAAACATCACTTACCGTCTAAACAACCAGACTGCCTGTACCTATGAAGTGGATGATACCCCTCCGTTCCCCATAGATCCCGAGGCCTTGGAATACGCTCTGGAAATATCCCTGCTTTCAAAATTAAATATTGTGGGTGAAGTCCATATCACCCGTAAACAGTACCTGGATGGCAGCATTCCCACCGGCTTTCAGCGGACAGCTATTCTGGGAGTTGAGGGTGAGATTCAGCTCAAACACAAAAAAGTACGCCTGATCCAACTCAGTATCGAGGAAGATTCCTGCCGCGAGATTTCTGATATTGGACATGACCGAATTTACAAAACCGATCGCCTGGGGATGCCTCTCATCGAGACAGTCACCCACCCCGACATGGAAACCCCTGATGAATTGGCCGAAGCTGCCGAATACATTCGCTTCCTGAATCGAAGTACAGGGAAAGTTCGGACGGGTATGGGCGCTGGTCGGGAAGATGTAAATGTCAGCTGTGCCGGCGGTAGTCGCGTTGAAATCAAAGGAGTCGCCCACAACAAATGGATCCCTGAACTCTCCCACAATGAAGCCTTCCGGCAGTGGGCACTCCTGAATATCCGAAAATTGATCAGCGATCGAGGCCTGAAAAAGAATATCTGGAAAATTAGTTATCAAGAAATTGAGCTCTCTCATCCAGAATTATTGACGCCCCTGCTGAGAGAAAAAATAGATCAGGGACTCCAGGTCATGGGGATCAACCTGCCAAAGCTGCAGGGAATCCTGTCTCACTTTACCCAACCAGGACACCCCTTTGCAGATGAATTGATTCATCGTTTGAAAGTGATCGCCTGTATTGAGCGACCCAACATGACTCACTCCGAAGCATTTGAGCCGGTCCTCTCTCAACCAGAGCTTGGTCGAATTGCCAAATGGCTCGGCGCTGAGAAAAGTGATGCTCAAATCATTCTCTGGGGACCAGCAGATGATATTCCCACCGCTCTGGAAACCATAGAAGAACGACTACTCATGGCCTTTGAAGGTGTTCCCGAGGAAACCCGCAAATCCTTTGTAGACGGCACCACTATCTTTGAACGAGTCCTCCCCGGCAGTGACCGCATGTATCCTGATACTGATTCAGCACCGATTCCATTAACGGTGGAATACATTGATACACTGAACCAAAACCTGCCCATGGATATCGCAGATCGTTACAATCAATTAAGGAACTGGGCTGTTCCTGAAGATACTTGGAAATACCTGCTCAGTAAGAATATGCTGCCCCTCATTGAACGGATCAGTGATAATTTTGGGTTTACCCATAAGTCAATTGGATCATTTTTGGGCCAAACCTTCAAAAGTATTGAGGGGAATCAGGAACTGCATAAGAATTTCACTTATGAAAAGATCTATGAGCTTTTCCGTTATATCAGTGAGCAGAAACTAGTCCAGGGAATCGCCAAATTTATGATTTCTGAGATATATGCATTTCCAGATATGCAGTTTAGTTCTGTTCTTACCAGTATCCATTTCAAACATCGCAGTATCAAAGAAATCATTGCTCCCATCGAATTTCTATATGAAAAATTCAAGGATAATACGCCAGAACCCGAGCCTGACTCAGCCATTAATTGGCTCATGGGCCAGGTTCACCGGCAGGCTATTGGCAATGTTAAGCTAGCCGACTTGCGACAACAGATCGAGCAAATAATCAAATGCTAAAAAATTTTGTAACAGACAAAAACTGCTCTCGTCTATGCTGATTTATCTGTGTAAATCCGCGGTTATCCGCGGCAAATTTCAAAAAAGAGATTATCTCCTATGAGTGATGATATTTTTCAAGGGTACAAAGGGGCTTCATTAGCGGTCTTGCAAAAATTTAATGTACGGGTTTGGGGTCAGGCTGAAATTAATACCTCGCGGGGTACCTTTCAGGGAACAGTGCTTCCCAGGGCTGAGAATGACGATGACCAGCATATCGTTTTGAAGATCGAAACCGGGTATAACATCGGAATTGATATTGTGACCATCGAGAAGATGGTGGAAACTGGCTATCAGAAAGCCAACTATAAGATTCCCGAGAAAGCCTTTCCTTATTCTGATGATAAACCCAACGTAAAGCTTTTTGGGACCGGTGGAACCATTGCTTCCCGACTGGATTATCGAACCGGTGCCGTAATTCCTGCCTTCTCACCTGGTGAACTCTATGGTGCTGTTCCTGAACTGGCTGATATCTGTAACATCGATACCGAAAAACTTTTCGCCGTATTCAGTGAAAATATGGGTCCCGATCAATACAAAATCCTGGCAGAAAGCATTGGTAAAGAGATTGCCAACGGAACGGATGGCATCATGATCGGTCATGGGACGGATACCCTCCACCATACTGCTGCAGCTTTATCATACATGGTTCAGGATTCACCTATTCCCATTATTCTGGTTGGATCACAGCGTTCCTCTGACCGACCCTCATCGGATGCAGCCCTCAACCTGATTCATGCTTCCTATGCTGCAGGACATGGTGATATTGCCGAAACCCTAGTCTGTATGTTCGGACCCACTTCAGATGAATATGGATTTTTACATCGGGGCACCCGGGTACGCAAAATGCACAGTTCCTACCGCTCAACTTTCAGGACCATTGGTGATACTCCGGTTGCGACAGTGACCAGGAAGGGTCTTGATATCATAAAAAAAGAATACAAACACCGGCGCAAGGACAAGCAGGTCAAGATCATCCCCACCTTCAGTGAGAAAGTGACTATGATGTACTATTACCCCCACATGAAAGCAGAGGTTATGGAAGCCCTGATTGATGCTGGATATAAAGGGATCATCATTGTGGGTACGGGCCTGGGACATGTGAATAAAGAACTCTACCCCGCTTTGAAACGAGCTCAGGAAGAAGGCGTCTCTGTCTTTATGACCCTCCAAACTCTCTGGGGTTATTCACACATGTTTGTCTATGATACCGGTCGTGATATGATGGCTCTAGGCGTTGTTCCTCTTGGGAACATGCTCCCGGAAGTAGCCTGGGTCAAACTGGGCTGGACCCTGGGTCAAACCGAGAATGTTGAGAAGATCAAAGAAATCATGTTAACCCCCATCAATGATGATATTACGGAAAGAGAACCCTATAATGGCTATCTTGTCTACCAGGGTGGTGTCCCGGAAGTTGAGGGATTTGTTCGAAATTTCCGGAAATAATTGTATTTTTTTTACCACGGATTTCACTGATTATGGGGAACGCGGATTGCGCTTATTCCTTTCAGACAATTGAAGAGATAAGTCCCCTCCTCGGAGGGGAAACAGGGGTGGGTCTCTCTTGAGAAAACGAGTCATAATACC
>JAOZSM010000301.1 GCA_029939675.1 Fidelibacterota bacterium | reverse complement strand
GTCTCGATCTTCTTCCATTCTTCGGCCCTGACAAAACCATCCTGCTCATAGATGCAGTAAATTATGATATGGAACCAGGAACAGTGGGTATCCTTGAAGATGAGGCGATTCTCGCTCAACTTGATCCCAAAATATCCCTCCATCACCTTGGCCTCTCTGATTTGATAAGCATCAGTGAATTAACCGATCGTAAAGCTAAAAAGATGACTCTTTTGGGTATTCAACCAGAGTCCATGGAGAATCTGGATCTGGAAATGACGGATACCATCAAAGGAGTCTTTGACAAGGTGGTTGAGAATGCATTGCGCATTTTGGATGAGTGGGGGATCGAGTCCAGAAAACGCTGACCTACTTTCCCTCTTTGGAAGGGGTTCATCGACTAGCTTAGGAACCAGTGACTGTGGCAATCCCTATTATTTAGCTTAATTACTGGCCGTATGTTCTATACACAAAAACCATGCATATTGGGATCATCAGAATTGACATTTTTCAATAATTTTATCATCAACCAGGTTGGGTAGTGTAACCTTTAATTCAGGGTTGTTCTCCATTGCACGTTTAACAGCAAACATAGCTCCGTCATTCCTGGCCCAGCTCCTTCTGGAAATCCCATTATTGACATCCCAGAACAACATGGATTTAAGTCTTCTGTCGCTATCCTCTGAACCATCCAAAACCATACCAAATCCACCATTAATGACCTCACCCCAGCCGACACCACCACCGTTGTGAATAGATACCCAAGTGGCACCCCGGAAAGCATCACCGATCACATTGTGAATGGCCATATCAGCTGTGAAGCTTGACCCATCATAGATGTTTGAGGTTTCTCGATAGGGAGAATCGGTGCCGCTAACATCATGATGATCTCTGCCGATTACAATGGGTGCTGTAATCTCACCCTTCTTAACAGCCTGGTTAAAGGCCTCAGCAATCTTAATTCGACCCTCTGAATCAGCATATAGAATGCGAGCTTGAGATCCAACTACCAACTGGTTCTTCTTCGCCTCTCTAACCCAGGTCAGGTTATCACTAATTTGTTGTTTTATTTCTGTTGGTGCATCCTTGATTATTTCTGTCAAAACATCAATGGCAATCTGGTCAGTCCTATCTAAATCTTCAGGATCGGATGATGTGCAGACCCATCTGAAAGGTCCAAAGCCAAAGTCAAAACACATGGGGCCCATAATATCCTGAACATAAGAAGGATACTTGAAACTACTGTCCGCCATAAATATATCTGCTTTTGCCCTGCCAGCTTCTAGCAAAAAGGCATTTCCGTAATCAAAGAAGTACATGCCCTTCGCAGTGAGCTTGTTGATCGCGTCAACTTGAAGCCGAAGACTTTCTTGAACCTCCTGTTTGAATTGGTCAGGATTATCAGTTATGAGTTTTTGTGATTGATCAAAATTTAGACCAACCGGATAATAGCCACCTGCCCAGGGATTATGTAGTGACGTTTGATCTGATCCCAGATCTACTGTAATGTTTTCAGCAGCCAATTTAATCCACAAATCAACAATGTTCCCTTGATAAGCCAGAGAAACAGCTTCCTTATTAGCAACTGCAGTTCTTATTCTGGGGATTAATTCGTCCAGATTCTCAAAAACTTCATCGACCCAGTTTTGAGTGTGTCTGGTTTCCACCACTTTGGGGTTAATCTCTGCAATTACAGCTACTACCCCTGCAATCACAGCAGCTTTTGGTTGAGCGCCGGACATGCCTCCCAGTCCAGAGCTGACAAATAACTTACCGCCTAAGCCAGAATTCGATTTATCAATGATCCTTCCGGCATTCATCAGTGTGATCGTTGTGCCATGCACAATTCCCTGCGGACCGATATACATAAATGAACCGGCGGTCATCTGACCATATTGACTAACCCCCAGAGCATTGAATTTTTCCCAGTCATCCGGTTTAGAATAATTCGGGATAACCATCCCATTGCTTACCACAACCCTTGGAGCATCTTTGTGTGAGGGAAAGAGACCCATGGGATGACCGGAATATAGAACCAGTGTCTGTTCATCATTCATCTCAGCCAGATACTTCAGGGTTAATCTGTATTGCGCCCAATTTTGGAACACAGCCCCATTACCACCATAGGTAATCAGTTCATGGGGATGTTGAGCAACTGTATGGTCCAGATTATTGGAAAGCATGAGCATGATAGCTGCGGCTGGTTTACTCCTGTGGGGAAAGTCATCAATGCATCTGGCTGTGATTTTATAAGTTGGCATAAACCGATACATATAGATTCTACCGTATGTCTTAAGCTCAGATAAGAATTCAGGAGCTAGAATGGCGTGATGCTTTTTATCGAAATAACGCAGAGCATTTCTGAGGGCTAATTTCTTTTCAGCCTGACTAAGAATGTCTTTCCGCTTGGGCGCATGATTGAGACCGCTGTTATATGTATATGGCTCAGGAAGATCATCCGGTATACCCTGGATAATATCACTTTTAAACTTTTCTATACTCATTTGCATCTTTTCGTGATAATTTATTTACTACAAATTAAAACAAACCATTTTTGGCTCAGTCATTTCCTGAAGGGCGTATTTGATTCCTTCACGTCCTAAGCCACTTTTCTTTACACCGCCAAAAGGCATCAAATCAACTCGGTAATCGGTTGAATCATTTACAACAATTCCACCAACATCCATTTTCTGAATCGCATAAAAAGCATTGTTTAGATTGTTTGTAAATATTGCTCCGTGCAATCCAAATTCAACTGCATTTGATTTTTCTATAGCCTCGTCCAAAGTATCGATTTTATAAAGAGATACCGTTGGACCAAACACTTCCTGACAGTCCAGTTTGGCTTCTGTTGGTACATTATCCAGGACGGTTGGCTGGACAACAGTTCCTTTCCTTGTCCCACCGGTAAGAATATTAGCGCCTTTATTTCTGGCATCTTCAATCCAATCAATGACACGTATAGCTTCCTTTTCGGTAATCATCGGTCCCATATTGGTATGTTCATCAAGTTGAGGTCCAACTTTATACTGTTTGGTTTGCTCAACGAAATTGATTTTAAACTTTTCATAGATGCCTTTTTGAATGTAGATACGTTGAACACCGATACAATTTTGTCCAGCAGCCCAAAATGCACCGGATACACAAGACTCAACTGCTTTGTCTAGATCCGAATCATCCAACACGATGACCGGGGAGTTTGAGCCAAGTTCCATACCAACCTTTTTAAGACCAGCTTTTTTAGCAATTTCTTCTCCGACATCAACTCCGCCAGTAAATGAAATCATTCGAATTCTATCATCAGTTACAATCGCATCACCAATTTCGCTGCCATAACCGGTTACAACGGATA
>JAOZSM010000084.1 GCA_029939675.1 Fidelibacterota bacterium | reverse complement strand
CAAAAAAAGTTGAATCCCCAAGCTCTTCCAGACCAGCATTTCGCATGGTTGTCAAATGATCGGAAAGACCTTTGAGAAAGCGAGTAGAACGAAACCGTAAATTATCTGGCTCAAGCAATCCTAGATAATCTTCATATATTTCCTGAAAATAAGATAGATACATACGGGAAGCTGGATGGTGGGAGATCTGAACCAGAAAATTATTGATCAGGTCCAGACGAACCCTGGATACAATACCATTATTAAGGTAATACTTGAGCTCCTGGAATTGCTGCTCAAGATGTCGAAGTGATTTGTTCACTGCTTAGCCAAAGACCTTCACATGCACGATAGATTCTTCAGCAATATCCTGAAAAACCGCCACACCCTGCTTAACATTCTTCAATTGATCACCATCAGTTTCTTTATTGGCAACAATTTGAATTTTCTGAAGACCACCTGAAAGCTGGATCGCATCAAGTCGGACACTTAGGCGATAATTTACACCTGTCGGCTGAAACTCGATATACAGTCTATCATTGTCCTGGTTTTTTAAAACGATCTCGCCCTTGCCAATCAGTTCTTTCCAGCGCTGTTGCAAGACTGACATATCGAAAACTGCCCGGGGAGTCTGGATGAGGAGCTTGAGTTGATCCAGAGATGGAAGTTCAGCCTTGCCAAGATTGATTCTCCCAAGCTGGTCTGTGGTGTACTCACGTCCCAACGAATCGATGAGAACAGGAACATTACTGATTTTTTCCTCATCGTCAGCAATGAGATGGAGATGTGTGTCGCCAGTCTGCATATCAGATATGATCCGCACCAGGATCTCATCCCCTGCAGTACTAAGCACGCCCTTATTCTGGAAGCGAGTGGTTCGGGCCGGCCTCGCCGAATCAGCAGCCCGGGTATTGAATGAATTCTCCTGGGGTAATCTTGATGCTGGCATCTTAATCAACTCAGCCTTGAAGATGTATTTTGCCCTGGGCTCTCCTGTGAGAGAATTCGCAAATTTCTCAACCCTTGATTCTGATATGGTTGAAAACTGTTGCTCGGCCAGACCAAGTTGTAGCTTGAGTTCCTCGTATTGCTCAGAGCAAAAATTGCATTCATCCAGGTGTTGTTGAACACTAGCGGGGATGGCCAAGCCACGCAGCTTGTTCAAAGCGGTTTTTTCAAGCACGTCTATACCAAGGCATTTACTCATTGTTGTCGTCTGCTATACTTTTAAGGACCATATCTCTTTGAGAGACAAGGCAGTGCCTTGTCTTTACCGTATAACTTGGAATTGTGCTGATCACCATCCTATAACATCTCTACGGCTCTGCGTGCTCTGCGAGATACATCTTTTTGTATCAATCATATATTTTCTATCCTCATTCGCTCAGCATTCGGAAATTCATCCAGATATTGAGCTTGCAACTCTGTTTTGCTTAATTTGATCAAATATTCCAACCGACCGCGGTGATTTTTCCATTCATCCGGTTCTAAATCTCTAAATATAGACTTTGCTTGATAGTCTGGAAGCTTACCGGCAAAACCGTCCATGAGCAGATCCTCAAAGTATCGATCAAGGATCTCAAAATACACAGTTGCCTCTTTTTGATCCAACTTGGATTTTTCCACAAAACGCTGCTTAATCTCATTGCGGAAGAAGCTTTTTATGCGGTCTGCATAAAGTTCCTGATCTGTTTGTGAAATTTCCAGGTATCCTGGTTTTTCAGTATTAGTTACTGGATATTCACTTTCCAGAGATATCGTCTTCAATCCTAAAATATGCTTCAACAATTTATAAAGTGTACTGCGACAAATAAAATGACGACAGGTAGGCTCCTGTTTCAATTCGTCCAGGAATTCTCGTACAATATCTGGTAGTGTGCCCAGGTTGCGCCTACTCCTCTCAAGCAGGAATAATGCAGAATCCCACCCAATCTCCGGATAGTTTGGATTCAAATCTTCTGGGAAAGAAATTTTTGCAGATTGATCCCAAAAATAGAGATAGTCTTCATCGCCATATTTGATCTGTTTAACAGCTGGATCTCTTTTAGGCACCAGGGACAGGTTACGGTATATCCGGGCACCAGATGGGTCATTCTTTTGAAATGAGCGAGCCAGGGATTGCCTGGTATGAGCCACTACCAGGCGTCTGGTCATAAATAATGCTTCATCAACATTTATCGTAATCTGCTCCAGCAAGGGCTCATAGTATTGGATGAGTTTGTAGAATGCCCCTTTGTCATCCCGAGCAAATAATTCAGCAATTGAATCCATAGCCAATTGCTGCATTTTAGTGTCATCAGCGTTAGCATACTCTGATACAAGTTTTCCAGCTTTTCTCCTGGAAAACAAGTAGGCGGTTGACAGCGATGCGCAATAGCGGATGTAGATATTCAAATCTGTTTCAGAAAAGTCAGATTTCAGGATCTTGATTATCAGTTTTTGGAGTTTTTCAGTTTTTAGCATCCAGGTACCAGTTATAAAATGTTATCGCGTTTGATATTAAAACGCATATTTTGCAATCCAATTTCATAATATGCGTTTTATTTGGATTCTTTATCTGGAGATAGTGCTGAACATTGAACCCTTCGGCATTGCTCAAGAACCACTCGTCGAAGCCGAAGTTTTATGCTCAAACATTGACCTTAACCTGTTTTCAGGGAGCGGAGCGAGTCAAACAGGTTCCACTGCCCAGTATAAACTGAAATCTGTATAGCCTGTTCGCCAAAGACTTGTATTTGGTCATGAGCTCGGAAACCAGTTTAGTCGTCGTTCCACTCCTCCGGAAACTGGTTGAGCAAAAAAAAGGGAGCCCGAAGACTCCCTTAATCAATGCATCTGTAAATCGAGATTAGCTGAGTTTAGCTAAAATGTCACCACGGTTCAGAATCAGGTAATCATTGCCATCATAGGACAACTCATCACCAGCATACTTACCATAGAGAATGACATCACCCTCACTGATTAGTTCCTGGAGTTCTTCATCATTGCCTACGGCAGCAACAGTTCCGCGACGCGGTTTTTCTTTGGCCGTATCGGGAATGATAAGACCGGAAGCAGTGGTTTCTTCCTCATCAGCTGGTACAACTAATACACGATCATCTAAAGGTTGAATTTTCATTTTTTTCTCCTATAAACCTAATAAACTATTGATTCTATTTCTATCGAAACCGACCACAGGACGGTTATTGATCCACAATTGTGGTACCCCCTGCTGTCCGGTCTTTCTTACCATATCCTGAGCAGCTTTTTGATTTCTGCTCACGTCAATTTCTTTAAACCTGATCCCCTTCTCGCGCAAATAACGCTTTGCTGTTGTACAATGAGAACATGAGGGGGTAGTAAACATGATCACTTTTTTGGTCTGTGCCGTAGCCGTTGCCATAATAATTTATATATCCTTCTTCAAGTCTTCTAAATTTAAAACTTTGAAGAGGCGTTCGGATACAGAGCGGGGAATTTCACATTCATCTTCTACGACCCGGTATAATTTCACGGAACGCTGCATGGTATCATAGTAAACTTTGCATTCAGGACATTCCTCCATAAGAGAGCCAACCTCCTGGCATAATTCAGAGCCCAAGTCAGCACCAAAATCAATGCAGATCTTTTTTTGCAGCTCTATATCATGTTGTGGTTTCACTATACCAACCAACCTTCACGCTTAAGAAAGTTACTCATGCTGTCCCGCAAAAAAAGCCGGGCCCGCATAAGTCTAACCTTCACATTACTTTCGGAAAGCTCCAGTATTTCTGCCGTCTTGGCTGTAGACAATCCCTCCAGATCGCGGAGGACAAAAACAGAACGATATTTCTCGTCCAGATCATCTAAAGCTACTTTCAGAGCGATCTTAAATTCCTCATCAGTAACCTTGGTCTCAATGTACTCCGGCCAATCTGAAATATCCAGACCATGGAGGTTCTCGAAATCAGGCTCCTGAATGGAATAGGAGATCTTCATCCTGGATTGCTTCCGTAATTTGCCTAGAGCGGTATTCACACCAATGCGGTAGATCCAGGTATAAAAACTGGATTTCCCCTTAAATGCATCGATCTTTTGAAATGCTGTAATGAAGGTCTCCTGAAGCATATCTTCAGCATCCTCATTATTTCGCAACATTCGCAAACCCAAATTGTAAAGTCGAGCAGAATACATCATCACTAATTGTGACTGTGCTTTCCGATCTCCCCCTCGGGCTGCCTGGATCAACTCCGGCGTCTCTTCACTTGTCAATTCGCGTTTAATTGGATGCAATTCCTATTCAGACGTTACAGTATTAGAAAGTTTTTTTACAGATTGAACACGGATGTTCACAGGTGGGGTTTGAATAGGTATAAGGACTAATCACTGCGGCTTTAAAATTAAAATCGTAATTTGTGATTTCGAATTCATCTCTTAGGAGCCCACCCCTATTCCCCTTCCAGGAGGGGACTCTTAACGCTCTGATCATTAACTTTTGACTCAAAATAAAGCTCTGCGTCCTCTGTGAGAGGGAACTTTTAGAGCAGAACCAGGCCGGTTGAAACCATGGTATAGCGCATATTGGTGGTTTTTTGAAGAACCTTTTCAGCACGCTGACTTTCGCAGATTTCAGTTCCACTATGCTCGCCACCTTCAGCACAGCTACTGTGTGAGCCAAGAGCCTTGTCAATCTTTTCAGCAATCAGCAAACCTTCAAAATCCACATTGCGACCAGCAGCATCAGCGGGAAGGGTAAAAGCCTCATCCTTAAAGCGAACAGTTATAACCTGTTTGCCATCACTTACCTGCATCCAGCAACCCTTATGCTTACAAAGATCGCTCACAGTTCCAGATACCCTGATAACCTGACCATTTAAATCATTCACTTTGTTAAAAACATCACTCACTGGAATGGCCTCTGCCAGGCTTAATTTTTGGCCATACACTTCTCCAACGACTTCTGCCTTTTCTGAACTACAAGCTACCAGACCTAAACCAATCACTGCAACCGTTAACAAAACTACGCGTTTAAACATGAGATACTCCTCTTAGAAGACACTATTCTTCCTGATTTTAAAGTACATGTAAATACCGGTAGTCCCCAGGACCATAGCCACAATTGACAGCAGGTCATAGAAAATAGCTCCGTATTTACCAAAGAAATCCCCCGTATGCAGATCGAGAATGACCCAACGTAAGGGGACACTCTCCTCACCTGCAAATGCTACGGTTGTACCCTGTTTTTGGCGGGTACGCTCCAAACGATTTTCGTAATGATCGGGTAAAACATTGAGTGATACCCGCTTTGTGTGTAAAGGTTTTATATCATCCTGGTGAATAAGCAAAATACCTGTGAATGAAATAATTAAGAGTAGGGATACCGTGATCAGGCTGATCCATTTACTATATCCGAGTGTGTATCGGTGAAATTTGCGCCAGGTACGCATGGAGCGGGTAGCTGTCCTGCTCAAAGGGACTCCAGTCGATTAACCATTTCCGCAGCAACCAACTTTTCATGCACTTCTGAAAGATCACCATTGGTGATCTCTTCCAAACGATACAGAGTTAAATTTATCCGGTGATCAGTCACCCGCCCCTGTGGATAATTATAGGTACGAATCTTGGCACTCCGATCACCACTGGAAACAAGTGTTTTACGCATGGCAGCTACTTTGCTATTCTGCTTATCGCGTTCACTGGCCAACATCCTGGCCCGCAAGACCTTCATGGCTTTGTCTTTATTCTTATGCTGGGATGATTCATCCTGACATGAAACTACCATGCCTGTTGGTAGGTGAGTAATACGAATGGCAGATTCAGTTTTATTTACATGTTGACCACCAGCACCACTAGCCCGGAAAGTATCAATCCTTAAATCCCCAGTATTGATCTCAACATCGACCTCTTCAGCTTCCGGTAACACAGCAACTGTTGCAGCTGATGTATGAATACGTCCACTGGATTCTGTCTGGGGGACCCGTTGAACACGATGAACTCCACTTTCAAACTTCAATGTCCCATAAGCAAGTTCGCCGGTAATCTGGATAATGGCTTCTTTAGTGCCACCCACACCAATTTCGCTGAGCGTGATAAATTCGTGTTTCCAGCCCTTGTTCTCAGCATAGCGCAAATACATTCGCATAAGATCCGAGGCAAACAAAGCTGCTTCATCTCCACCAGCTCCTGCCCGAATCTCTAATATTGCAGCACCGTTATCGGCCGGATCTGTGGGAATCAGAAGAACCTTGAGCTCATCTTCCAACTTGACCTGATCTTCAAGTAAGCCATCTAACTCTTCCTTGACGATCTCTTTCAGCTCATCATCATCGCCGCGTAAAATGGACTCATCTTCCTCAATATTTCCTGCAAGAGCTTCATACCGTGTAAAAGCTTCCAGCACATTGGAGAGCTCGTTATGCTCACGGGCAACTTTCGCATATTTGCGATTATTGGCCATGAGTTCAGGGTCGGATAGTTGAGTTTCCAACTCCTTGAATTTTTCTTTTAGTGCTGGTAGTTTATCGAGTAGCATTAGATCACTTATTTGACCACAGTTTTCGTCTCGCAGGGGTTACTCGAAGCGCGAGATTTGTGGTTAAAACATCCTTCGGGAGCCTCAGGAAGACCAATAAGATATTCACTAACTTGCTCTTTAAGCAAAGTAGATGGCATTAGTCAATAGCCTCAGCTACATAGGTTTGTCCCTGGTATTTTTCCAGGTCTTCACCAAAAGCATATTTCAGGGATTCAAGAGCCACTGTGAGCTGTTCATCATCTGGTTCACTGGTAGTAATATGCTGCAGCCAGATTCCTGGTGCGGCCAGGGCGCGAACCCAGGCAATATGACGATATTTGGCAGTCAGCTTAAGTACTTCATAGGACACACCTGCCACCAGAGGAATTAAGGGCAAATGAGTCAGCAAGCGGATCTGCAAGTTCATTTCACCCACAAACAGCTTAACCACACTATCGATGAGGGCAAACATGATAATGGATGACAACAGAACGATGAAAATGAAGCTGGTACCACAACGAGGATGCTGCGTTCGGAATGGTCTGGCAGACTCAACATCCAAGTTTTTACCCGCTTCAAAAGTATAGACAGTTTTATGTTCTGCGCCATGATACTGAAACAAGCGCTTCACATCATCCATAAGAGAGATGCCCCAGAGATAAGCCAGAAATAGGGCAATTCGGATGATACCAGAGACAATATTAAAAGTAAAGGCCGTTTCAGAAAGATGTAGCAGGTTCCCGGTAACAAACAGAGGAGTCACAAAGAATAAGCCTAACCCGATTCCCAGAGCCAGAATGGTCCCAAGGATAGAAAGCAGTTTATCCTTTAAAGTCGTCTCTCCATCAGTTTCTTCCTCATAAGCAATCTCTGCAGATTCGTTGAGGGTTCCTACGCCCATCTTCATGGACTCGAACAGGGCTATCATTCCTCGAATGACCGGCTTTTTCAATGCTGCGTACTTTTCAGTAAGCGAAGTGAATTTAGTCCGACGAGTAATGATCTCCCCTCGAGGATTTCTAACTGCAATCGCATAGGCTCCCGGCACGCGCATCATTACGCCCTCGATGATGGCTTGACCACCAACCAGGATGGTTTGCTGGGCCGCAAGAAATGCGTGAAGCAGAACGCGATATTTGCGCTTTGGCATCAAATCAGCTTTTAGAAATGATCTATTTAGCTTTGGCAGTGCCGTATTTCTTACGGAACTTGTCAATCCGACCAGCCGTATCTAGCAATTTCTGCTTACCGGTAAAGTATGGATGGCACTCATTACAAATTTCAATATGCAGTTCGCCTACTGTGGTAAATGTCTCAAAAGTATTCCCACAGGCACAAACCACCTTATTCAATTCATATTTAGGATGGATTCCTGGTTTCATTTTCTGGTAACTCCCTTTCGTTATTGCCACGAAGTCACTAAAACGCTAATGCTCAAGAAGGGTTTATAATTCTTCGGAACCTGGTGTCTTAGTGGCAATGTATTATTTCAATTTTGCAATGGCTTTGGCAAATCTATCCAAGCCAATTTTAATTGCGTCCAAAGATGTTGCGTAGGACAATCTAATGTGTTCCGAGGCGCCAAAAGCTGAGCCAGGAACAACGGTAACATGAGCAACATCCAATAAATATTTTGTCAGGTCCATGTCATTATTAATCACAACATCTCCTGTTTTTTTCCCAAACAAAGCCGAGACTTTCGGGAAAGTGTAAAAAGCGCCTTCAGGCATGAGGCAAGTCATGCCAGGCATATTATTCAGCGCCTGAACCATATAATTACGGCGTTCTATAAATTGTTTACGCCACCCATCAAGAAAAACGGGCTCATCAGTCAGAGCAGTTTCTGAGGCATACTGAGCAATCGAATTAGGACAACCAGTCGCCTGCCCCTGAAATTTACCCATGGCACTGGCCAACTCAGGATTTGAGGCAGCATATCCAATTCGCCAACCAGTCATGGCAAATGCTTTAGACATGGTCTGAACTGTAATAGTTCTCTCGTAAGCACCTTCAAATCCGGCTAGACTAAGATGCTCCCCATCGTAAACCAGGGCTTCATAACATTCATCACTAACGATCCAAAGATCATATTCATTAGCCACATCCACAATAGCTTGCAAACTATCTCGGTTCAGAACCGCACCACTGGGATTGGAGGGCGTATTAATAATCATTCCTCTGGTCTTCTCAGTCACTCCAGCCAGAAGCTGGTCACGAGTAATCTGAAAACCATCATCTTCCCGGGTTTCAACGTAAACCGGTTCAGCTCCACTTAGTTTGACAACTTCAGGGTAAGTCACCCAGTATGGTGCCAGGACAATAACCTCATCCCCCTCTTCAAAAAGGGTCATCATGATATTGAACAAAGAATGTTTGCCACCATTGGAGACTACGATCTGGTTATTCTCATATTCGAGACCATTGTCAGATTTTAATTTTTTCACAATGGCTTGTTTCAAAGTACTAGTTCCTGAGCCAGGGGTATACCGTGTTTTTCCTTGGGCAAGAGCAGCATTTGCTGAGGCGACAATATGCTTTGGCGTGTCAAAATCAGGCTCGCCGGCACCAAAGGAAATTACATCCACACCCTGCTCGCGAAGACGAGCTGCAGCTTCGATCACAGCCATAGTGGCTGAGGGTTGTAAAGCGTTGATTCTTTTAGCAAATGTCATTTCTTTTTTTCTCTCCTTAAAAAGCCGCGCAATATATCGGCGCACCCCCTGTCTTAGCAATAAAAATCACGAAGTCCAAATCACGAATTAAGAATACAGGAAGTCCCTGAAAAGACAGGGATTCCGGCGGGAAATCCAAAGACTTTGGCTCGTGTTTAAACTGATGAATTTGAACAGATTTGTAGCGACAAAACTAAACTGTGAAGCACTATCTATATTTAGTGTCTGTCCTTAATGTCTGAAAACAAACCGTTGAAACGGTTCTTCTTAAAATAACCGAATCAGAAACCCACGACTTAAGTCGTGGGCTGCTATGCACTTAAGGATGATTGTAACCATTTCAATGGTTTCCTATATTTTTGGAAACAGCAACTTTATGGACAGACACTAATCAGTATTAAGTGGGGTAAACTATGAATTCATAGATCGGATGAATTCCTTGTTGGTACCGGACCGCTGCATCCGTTCCAGCAGAAACTCCATAGCTTCAACCGGTGTCATTTCATTTAACAGCTTCCGTAAGATCCAGGTTCTGGATAACTCTGCTTTACTAAGCAGTAATTCTTCTTTACGAGTACCGGAACGATTAATATCGATAGCAGGATAAATCCGACGATCACTGAGCCGGCGATCCAGAACAAGCTCCATATTACCGGTGCCCTTGAATTCTTCAAAGATCACATCATCCATCCGGGAACCTGTTTCGATAAGCGCGGTTGCCATGATAGTCAAGCTACCGCCATCCTCAACATTTCGGGCTGCTCCAAAGAAACGCTTAGGCCGGTGCAAGGCATTCGAATCAATACCACCAGACAGAATTTTACCACTATGGGGAATAACTGCATTATGAGCGCGAGCCAGACGAGTCAAACTATCCAGCAGGATTACTACGTCCTTACCAAATTCGACGAGGCACTTGGCTTTGTTCAAAACCATGTCAGCGACTTGCACATGACGCTCCGGTGGTTCATCAAAAGTAGAGGCGATCACTTCAGCATCAACCATACGACGCATATCGGTCACTTCCTCAGGACGCTCATCGATTAGCAGAACAATGAGAGTAACATCTGGATGGTTGCGAATGATTGAGTTTGCAATATCCTGCAGTAAAATAGTTTTACCAGTTTTTGGCTGAGCCACAATAAGACCACGCTGCCCCTTACCAATGGGACTTAAGAGATCCATAACACGCATGGAGTAGCTCTTTGGACCTCTTTCCAGAGTCAATTTGTTATCTGCATAAAGTGGGACAAGCGTGTCAAACTGGGGAACTACGCGACCTTCTTCTGGATCCTGGAAATTAATTGCCTCTACCTTAAGCAGAGCAAAATATCGCTCATTATCCTTGGGGGGTCTGACCTGGCCCCACACGATTTGACCCGTGCGCAGTACAAAGCGTTTGATCTGTGATGGAGAAACATAGATATCGTGGGCACCTGCCAAATAATTATTATCAGCATCTCTCAAAAACCCATAACCATCCGGCAGGATCTCCAGAACGCCTTTTGAAAACATCATCCCGCCACTCTCTGTTTGAGCTTCGATGATTGCTTCAACCAAATCCATCTTTTTTTGCCCGGTAACAGCCGGAACGGCTAGCTCCTGAGCAATCTCAGTTAATTCTTTCAACTTCATTTTCTGAAGTTGACTAATTGTGTAACTCATTGAAATAAACCTGTTCTTGTGTGATTGATATTATTGTTAGTCTGCTTTGAAAAATTTTGTTTCCGGGAGTTTGAATATGCATATCAGTCTCTGAAATGCTACAGGAATTTAAACTCACACTATACCTTGTCAATTAAAATTCTTATTTTTTATTTTCGGGTGACCTGAATCAGAACAAGCCCCAAAAAGCAATCCGATGTAATGTTTCAGGATATTTCAGCTTTTACCCAAGACGAATCAAGTAAAGGCCCTACTATTAAAAAAGTTAGCACTCCACACCAAACATCTCAAACAAAGACTCTGCCAAATAATGACTACCAAAAAAACAAATGGCCTGATCAGCTCCCCTACACATGCTAAGCGCATGGGCATAGGCTTTCTCTGGACTCGCCAGGATCAGACCGGGGTCAACTCCCTGCTGAACCAGTTCCGAGTGTCCCACGGCTGAATGCCCATCAAAAATAGTGAACAATACAGGGCCGGACCAATTCTCAAGGGATTCCAACAGAGCAGAAATATTCTTACGAGCGTTAAAGGCTGCAATTAAAATAGCGTTACTCATTTCAGCTTGCTCAAGGGATTCCAGAAGACGATCCAGGCCTTCTCGATTGTGAGCCACATCGTAGAGGACCAGTGGTTTAGTCTGGAGGGGCTGAATACGACCATTCCATTGCAAATTATCCAACCCCAATTGAATTTTTCGGGAATCCAGATCAAACCCCAGTTGTTGCAAGGTAACCAGTATATTGCTGAAATTCTCTGCCTGATGTAAACCCAGCAAGGGCAGTAACACTTCAACAAGCCGGCCATCTAGAGAGACCTGAACTTTTTGCGAGGTCCCCTGTACTGAAACATCCTCTAGTGGAGCACAATCAGGGACATATACATAGGGTGCCTGCATTTCCTGAGCTTTGGCTTCCATGATCTGCCTGACAGAACTTGAATTTTTACCCACGATCACTACCCTGCCAGCTTTAATGATCCCGGCTTTTTCAGCCGCAATCAGCTCAATAGTGTGACCCAGAATATTTTCATGGTCCATAGATACGGCGGTAATAATACTGGCCACCGGATCAACTACATTAGTGGCATCAAGCCGTCCACCAAGTCCGGTCTCAAATACAGCATAGTCCACCCCCTGCTCTTTGAAATAAACCATTCCCAGGGCTGTCAAGACTTCAAAAAAGGTTATACCCAGAGCATCAATATGAGAGCGCCAGGAATCAACTTTCTGAATGATGAATTCGTCTGGGATCAGACTTTCCCCAATCCTGATCCGCTCATTGGGCTGCACCAGGTGCGGTGAAGTAAACAAGCCTGTCTTTAACCCATAAGCATTCAGAATAGCTGCCAACATGGCGGCTGTAGATCCTTTGCCATTAGTCCCGGCAATATGAATTACTGGATAGTCCGTGTACGGATTGCCCAGAATTTCCATAAATTGTTTGACTCTGGACAACTCCAGCTTAACCCCGGGAAGGGTCAGGCCAAAGATATAATCAAAAATGGGTTTTGGATCAGAACTCATTGTTTGTAAGATATCATTTTAACCATGGATTATATAAGTTATACGAATTCTGAATGTTGTTTGGAAATTGTAGCATGTTATTAGCTTTTTATAATCCGTGTTATCTGTGGAATCCGTGGTTACTGTTATTTATAAGATTCCAGTACTTCCAATTCAACCTTAAATAAATTTTCCAGGGAGCGCCCCAGAAAGCGCGAGGCAGTTTCTTCAAATTTTTGAGGGAAATCCGAT
>JAOZSM010000300.1 GCA_029939675.1 Fidelibacterota bacterium | reverse complement strand
AGTTGTCTAAATATTGAGCAATGGTAACAAGAAGACTGGATTCATTAATAATTACCCCAGGCTTTCAGCCTGGGGGGTGTATAAACACCGAGAATATCAGGGCTTTAGCCCAACTTACTGCCAATACATCTTGGGCTAAAGCCCCATTTATTGGGGTGTCATATATCCCCATGCTGAAGCATGGGGTAATTGATAAGTTGTTATTTTTCATGTCCCTGTACAAAAACACTATGTCATATCATTCCTTATATTACTGTTTTATAGTGTGTTCTGAGCATTTCAAAAAAACTTCTGTAAGAATAAGAAGATTGTAAAGCTGGAAAATGTTTTGAATTTATACTGCCGTTTTAAATTTCAATTGGCATTACTAAAATAAAGGGCACTACAAATGCGCAAATTTATAATTTTGCTCCTTCTGTTGGTCGGAGCAACACTTCTTGCAGAAATAAAAACTGGAGAAAACATGCATGGATTTAAATTAATAGAGAAACGTTTTGTCAATGAAGTTGATGCTGATTGTTATCTCTTTAAACACGAGGCGTCTGGCGCTCGTTTATTCAAAATATCAAATGATGATCTCAATAAAACATTCTGTGTCTCCTTTAAGACCATCACCGAATCGGATGCGGGCACGCCCCACATCATGGAACACTCCGTTCTCAACGGCTCTAAAAACTTTCCCGTAAAAAGTCCTTTTGATATATTATCCAAAGGCTCACTAAACACCTTTCTCAACGCCATGACCGGCAGCGATATTACCCTTTATCCCGTCTCCAGCATGAATGATAAAGATTTTCAGACCCTCATGCATATCTACCTGGATGCGGTTTTTAATCCTTTGATCTATAAAGACCCCAGGATTCTGGAACAGGAAGGCTGGCACCGTGAACTGGAACACGCTGATTCGGCGCTTGTTTACAAGGGTGTTGTTTACAATGAAATGAAGGGGGCCTTTTCCAGCCCAACACGAGAATGGGGTTATCTGGTTGATCAAAACTTATTTCCCGATTCTCCCTATCGGTTTTCCTCTGGAGGGTATCCAAAAGCCATCCCCACCTTGACGTATGAAGACTTTATTGCTTTCCACCACAAATACTATCACCCCGCTAACTCATATATTTTTCTTTATGGGAATGGTGATCTTGCTTCCGAACTGGAATTTATAGACGCACAGTATCTATCTAATTACTCCTTGCCTGATCAGGATGTGACTTTGGCTCCACAGGCACCCTTTGAAAGCTTACGTTCAGCTCAAGGGATTTATGCGGCAACTGAAGGCTCTGATCTTGAGGGTCAAAGTTACCTGTCACTTTCTTTTGTCAGTGGTTTAAGCACTGATTTGGAATTGGTCATGGGGCTGAAAGTGCTGGCTCAAGTGCTATTCAACAATGAATCAGCGCCTGTGCGCCTTGCGCTTCAAGCAGCTGGCATAGGTAAAGATGTTGGATCCTGGATCGATGACCTGCAACAGAATGTTTTCCATCTACGGGTCCAGAATGCCAATTCTCAAGAGGCCGAAACCTTTAAACGGGTCGTTTTTGAAACCCTGGAAAAAGTTGTCCGCGATGGTTTAGATCAAGCTGCTGTTGCCGGAGCTCTCAATCGGATGGAGTTTCAGCTCAGGGAGGGCAACACTCCCCAAAAAGGTCTCTCCTATAACTCCCAGGCTTTAGCTAGCTGGTTCTGGGGTGATGAACCCTTCAGTGGTCTAGAATATGAAAAACCGCTAGCTGCTCTAAAGTCAGATATTGCCACGGGATATCTAGAGGGCCTGATCTCAACCTACTTTTTAAATAATCCCCATGCCCTCTTGTTTACCCTTAACCCCCAGCCCGGCCTGGAGGCTGAGAACAATCTGGAGATTTCTGCTGAACTTGCTGCCTATAAAAACAAGCTCTCTGCTGCTGAAATTACAGAACTTGTTGATCATACCGAAATGCTCATAGACTATCAAAAATCAGAAGATAGCCCCGAAGCACTGGCTACAATCCCGTTGTTGGATTTACAGGATATTGAGCCTGCTGTTGATTGGTTTGAGGTGGCTGAGCATAAGGTGTCTCGAGTACCCTACTTACATTTTGATACGTTTACCAACGATATCAGCTATATCCGTTTTTTCTTTGATCTCAGAGTCTTGCGAACAGACCAGTTGGCCTATGCAAAACTTCTAGCTGTCTTGCTTGGCTCTGTGGGTACTGAGGCCTACACTTTTGGCGAGTTGGACAATGCCTTAGACACACGCCTGGGTGGCTTCAGCACGTATCTCACAAGTTATCTTGAAGACCGGAATGACAAATTGCTTGTCCCTAAATTTGTAGTTTCAGCCAAGGTGCTCTCCCAGGACCAAGCTAATGCGTTTGATTTAAGTGAAGAGATTCTAAATCACACTCAATTGGACGATGTAGATCGAATCAAGGAAGTGCTCATTCGGCATCAATCCAGGCTGTCTGCGTCGGTTAAGCGTGATGGTCTTGGCTATGCACGAACCAGACTTTTTTCTTATTCAACCAATGCTGGTATGTTTAATGAACTTACTCATGGATTAGAATATTACTGGTTTATCTCTGACCTGGTTAATAATTTTGATCAGAAACAGGCTCAGCTTATCCAGGAGCTAAGGACTGTTTCGCAGCTCTTGTTTTCCAGGAAGAATTTAACCGCATCTTTGACAAGCTCGGTTGATGCACTTAAACCTTTCAAGGGCGAGCTTAGGCGATTTTCCAGACAACTTCCACGGGAAAATGTTGCTTTGCTGAATTGGAAATTTGAATCCTTGCCTGAAAATGAAGGACTAATGGCTGCTTCTAAAGTCCAGTATGTTTTGCAGGGGGCTGACTTCAGGAAGCTTGGTTATGAGTGGAGTGGCAAGATTCGGGTGCTTAACCAGATTATTTCAAGGGAGTGGTTAAAAAATCAGGTCCGGGTTATTGGTGGTGCTTATGGTGGCTTCGCCCGGTTCTCACCTGCTGGTCAAGTGTTTTTTGGGTCTTATCGTGATCCCAACTTAACTGAAACTCTGGAGAACTACGCCAATACACCACAGTTCATTCATTCGCTTGAGTTGGATAATGATGAAATGACTCGCTTTATCATAGGAACCATTTCCAGCATGGACCGCCCCCAAACTGCTTCTCAAAAAGGGAACACTGCGGTGGCTCGCTACTTCAGTAAAACAACCCCTGATCTGCTTCAAGCGGAGCGTGATGCTGTTTTATCGACAAGCCTTGAAGATGTAAAAGCCTATGAAAAGATGATTCAAGATATTTTAAACAACAGCACGATCTGTGTCTATGGAAACGAAGAGAAGTTAAAACAGAATAAAACTCTTTTTGATCGGCTCGTT
>JAOZSM010000299.1 GCA_029939675.1 Fidelibacterota bacterium | reverse complement strand
CTTCAGCCTGGGGTTAAATAACCACATAAATATCAGGGCTTTAGCCCAACTATAGGTCAATACATCTTGGGCTAAAGCCCTATTCTTTGGGAAATTTCAAATCCCCCCGTGAGGAACTGAAGCATGGGACAAATGATAAATAGTTATTATTCACAGCATTGCACAGACTTCAAATGGCACATTGTAAACCATACTATTGTTTCTTAATGTTTTACGAGTATGGCTAGAAAACCTCTGTGTCTAATTGCTCCTTTTTTTGAAATTAATTCATCAGCTTTCTCTAAATGGAATAAAAAAAGAACAATCAATCGGATTCAAGATTTCTATATTATCTGCGATGATGCTATAAGGAAGGAAATACTGAATATGACCGATGATTTTATGCAATCACCTGAATTCCAGGCTTTGATCAAGGAGTATCTGGAATATCTGAATACATCTTTACCAGGAGTGCGGACAAACTTGAGCGATGCTCTATATCAGGATGTCTACAAGTTTGGCCACAACATCAAGGGCACTGGAACCAGCTACGGTTTTGAAGGTTTGAGTCTCCTCGGCGCTGAAATCTGCAGCAATATCAAAGCCGAGAAATATGAAAATCTGGAAAAATTACTGGATCGGGTGGATAACATCCTTAAAGAGGCGCTTGCTTAGTTTATAGGACTATAAAGCATTTGCAAGGAAGGCTGGCCAGTAGTGGTCAGCCTTTTTTTTGCTGTAAGGGGTTGATTTCTGGGCTTTATCCCAAAACTGCAAGAACTGCAGTTGGGCTAAAGCCCGAGTTCTTAGGGGCTTGTCAAACCCCCAGGCTGAAAGCCTGGGGTAATTGATAAGCTCTCCTAAAGGTCTAATATGTTATCCAGATGAAGATCAGGCCCATGAGGATGAAGGTCGCTCCAAAAGGTTTGCGTTTTGAATAGACGTAACTTTCTATGTTATATGTCTGATTGAAATATTCACCAACCCGGATCATTAGATTTGGGGCAAAGACCAGTAATGCACCGGTGATAAAAGCAATGACAGCAATAAATTGAAGGATAATATTCATCATGTATTTCCTAAGATTATAGCGTTAAATAGGCCAAGAAAAGAGCGGCCGCCATGAGTAAAAACCCAAAAATCTTGCGATTTCTAAAGACCATACCATCAATATTATAAAAACGATTGGTCTGCTCACCAATTTTGGCCAAAGAATCCGGTGCCAGGAGTAAAAGCAGTCCAATTAAGATAGATATACTCCCCAGTAATAATGCCATTTTACTCATTGTACTTCCTTTACTCGTTCAGCTTTCAAATTGATTGAACATTAAAGTAAACCAGCCGCCCCCATTATCAATACTCAAGAAGCGAATTATCCTCAACTCCATAATTAATAATCTTAAAGTATTCATCGTGATAGACATGATTCATGTTCATTTCTCCATTGTCCAACTTATCCTGGTTCAATTCATGGGCAAACACTGCGCCTTCAAGGAAACTGGTATTTTTTTCAAAGGTGAATTTACCTGGAGCCAAACAAATTCCATATACTTTACCTTCTAGTTTGATATCATCACGACAATAAAGTTGTCCCCAGGCTGTTGCTGCGGCAGTAATTTTCAGATCGTCTTTTGCATAAAGTTCATTGGTCGTTACCGGTCGATCTTCAGCCGGTGTAGTGCCGGAATGATCCACTCCGAAGTAGGAGGCGTCCTCGACCTGGATATCCTTTTTAGATATGAGAATTATGTTATCATCGGCTGTAGATTGGACTTCAGGATTTTTTTTCTTAGCTTTGGCTTTCTTAATAGTAAGTTTGCCATTTGTGACCAGAATCCCGGGAGCATCCACTGTTCCTCCGGTAATGTGAGATCCTTCAAACTTCACATCCCCCTTAACATAGAGGGTGCTGTTGGTGTACCCACTAAGATCCAGCGTTGTTCTGGTATAGGTCTTTTTGCCTTTGATCTTGTTCCCAGAGGTTGAAGTAATTGCATCAGCAACCGCGATTAAATCATCATAATAGCTGTTGTCAAAATCCGGTAAGTAAAGGGCACCCTTTGGATGCGGTCCAGATGTAAAGTAGGTATCTTCCTGACCACCAGTAACCGATGCATCCGGGTGATGAAAAATATGCACCGGTTCGCCAGGAGGATCTCCCATGGTGGCGCCGGATTCTACATCCACATTTTCACCGAAATAAATGGAATCATGGAGGGTAAAGGCACTTTTAATATGGAAGGTATTCCCGAAGAAGAACATTCCTCCGGCATCCTCGATAATGGAAACATCCGCCCAGGCAGTCTGGAGTGAAAAAGCGGCAATAATCCTGAGGCGACTTTCAGCAGCACCTGATGTGGCAGTACTCATG
This sequence comes from Fidelibacterota bacterium, assembly GCA_029939675.1. GTDB lineage: Bacteria > Fidelibacterota > UBA8477 > UBA8477 > JABMPR01 > JABMPR01. Next base: position 995 of record JAOZSM010000299.1, on the reverse strand, counting down.
ACGCGGTACCAATTTGTGGTCAATGGGGTTCCACTTTCGTCTGTTTCACTGGTATCAATCGTTACTGAACTCTTATAAAAGTCGAATGTACCAAGGACATCCTCTTCCCCCCGTTCAGCCTTGTAAATCCCCCACTCAATGCCTGACATGGCGGCCCAGCGGGCCTGGCTGGCAGAGTATATATCAGCAAATTCAGCTGATTGAGTTGAGACCTGTCTTAGGAATAATGAAACAGATAAACCCATGACCAAGGAAATCACTACGGCGATGAGAGTAAAACCAAACCCAGCTTGATTTTGATGTGGATTCTGAGGGTCTGTTCTCGGAACAGCGGGTATGGTCAAAGAGGTCATTTGTTGTAAATTTTCAGGTTTTCCGGATAGACCCGCATCATTAATGAAATACCGTCGAAACCATCATCCATTGTGAGGATTAAATGAATCAGGCGAACCTTCAGGAGATCAGCCGCATTTAGGGGTTCTGATAAAGCATTATTTTGTGCATCCAAATATTTAAACTTGGTGCCATTGCGAATAACAGGTGTAGCCAGAATTTGTTGTGACCCACCTCCCACCGTACGGGTAAGCCCGTTGTTGGTAGAAACAAAGTACCTAATCGTTCTGCCATATTTATCAGTAAATTGAAAATCTCTATTTTCAGCTAAGGCGATACTTGTTGAATCCACCAGCATACCTAGCTCTCTTTGAAATAAATTGATTGCCAGCATCCCCCTTGTAACAAGTTTTTTGCGATCCGACACATTGGACATAGTTTTAAAATTAGTGCTTATAATATTGGCCAAAACGCCACTTAGGATCGCCATCAGAGAAATTGCGATAATGAGCTCGATTAGTGTAAAGCCTCGATTTGATCGTTTGGATACCATATCAGTCATCAACTACGATCCCGGCCATTAATGATGAGAATACTATTGGATTATCCAGAGCTTCATGATTTACTGAAACAATTATTCTTTTGAAATTCGTTGGTGCTCC
>JAOZSM010000083.1 GCA_029939675.1 Fidelibacterota bacterium | reverse complement strand
TTGCCACCACGCGGTGTGAACTTCAAAGCATTCGATAATAAGTTGCGCATGATGGTTTCCAGCATAGCCTGGTCTGCATAAACCAGCGTCTCGTCACCACAGACCGCCTCAAAAGACAACTCCTTTTTAAGCATCTGGGCTTGAAAAAGACCTGCGATATCATTGATCAATGGCTTTAAGCGAATATTAGAAGGATTAAATTCAATCCGTCCCGTATTTAAACGCGACCAGGTAAGCAGATTCTCCAAAAGTCCAAAGATCTGACTGGATGAATGATGCATGATCCTGATGATATCTTTCAGGTCAGATTTGTCGAACAGGTCAAAATCATCCAGCATGGTTTCCGACATGGACATGAGTCCACCCAGGGGTCCCCGCAGATCGTGAGACAGGATTGAAAAAAACTTGTCCTTGGCGGCGTTGGCTTCCTGCAATTCAGTGCGTTCAACCATGAGGTTTTTTTGAGCGACTTCCCTTTTCCTAATCTCTACCTTAGACAGCTGCTGTAACTCCAGGATTTTGTGATATTGGGCGGTAGTCGCGGTCATGTCCATGAGACTGATCCTCAACATCCTGCCACTGGAGTCAGTTTCATCCACACTCGATAAACTGGCTTGTCCGATCCTGGGACTGCGGTTTGGATCAGTGGGAACAAAATTCGGGTGCAATTGCGAAGAAAGAATCATGGGAAAGCGATGTTCCAACACCTGCTTTAATCGGTTTCTATAGGCCGGCCGAGCCATGTGTGGAAAAACTTCCATGATCAACTTGCCCTCAAGTTTCTCTAGAGTGAAACCGGTCCAATCTTCGATCATTTTATTTAGATACACTATGCGTAAATCTGCATCCAGGAGGATCACTCCTTCAGGACTATTATCCAGGATTCTGAATCTAAATTGATCAACCTTTCTCATGATCCCGCCACCATTTGATCCAGCTTTTGGGCTAGGAATTCCAGATTAATAACTTTGAATAACAACAGGAGATGACCTTCAATATCTTTTACCTTGACCGAGATGCTGGTATTGGCCACAATCACCAGACCATGCTCATCACTTCCGAATGTGGCATCAAGCAGATGAGCGATGTTGACTTCATTGAATTCCGGCAGTTTATAATTGACTTGGAAATTGAACTGCTGGTTGAGGGTAGCTAAAAACGCATTATTAATAATGTTTCCCACTTCCAGTAAAGTTCCGGTCTGCATAATATCCAAGTCATCATCAGAAACTTCCAAATCAGTCAAAAGAGAGACCAGTCGGCCAGCACTATCAGGTGGAAACGCCAGGGCTGTGGTTCCAGCCAAGTTTCCCTGGAAATCCTGTTTAACTATGGCGTAAGCATCCTTTTTCCCAAAAATAGTATGTAGCTCATCCCGGTCCCCTGACGAAAATACGCGTAACTCCGGAACCTTTAATGTTACTGGAGTGTCAATTATCTCACCCAGCGAATTGGCAGCAAAGCCAATACTCACATTGATCAATTCAGTTAGTGCTTCAACTTGTTTTTCAGTTAGCATACGGTTCCTCACCAATTTTCCTGTTGGGAAAGTGATCCTCCAGCTATTATTGCTCGAGTAGGATCGACAATTGATAATATAGGATTATACATCTGTTTACCGTGTTTCACCCAGACTGGCCTCCCATATTGTAATAGATCTCTTGGACTAATTATCCCAAGCTGCATGTTCATTATCGCCTTGATCTAGATAATTATTAATAAAAGATGCCTACTAGCTAAATGGCGTGCACACACAAATAGAGGCAAAAGGATCAGGCTCGTGCATCGTAGTAAGATTTATAATATGAACCGCTTGCTGTTTTTTCCTGACACACCCCAAAGTCTCACAATGCATACTTGTACCTGGTCATAGATACAGTACACTTATAATTTGGGCAGTTTAAGATTGCCTCTTCCCTCTCGAAATTCTTGACTTGTTTATAACGCCTCACCAAAACGGTAAACATTAAAATTTATTCATGTTCTCAGCATTTGCTACTATCATTTGTTCGTACTGTTAGCTTTTACCCAAGAAATTTAACTCAAGAGGAGAATTAAATGAAAAAACTTTTTACTATTATGCTGGTCATGACCATCATGTTCATGTGGAGTTGTGAAGACCCCAATGAAGCACCTGAGGTATCTGTGATCACAGTTAGTAACGATGCACCTGTTGTGGGTGAAACCATTACCCTGACTGCCAGTGCAACCGATGCTGAAGATGATGCTCTCACCGTCAGCTGGACTGCTTCCCACGGATCACTTGCTGACAACAACCTTGATGCAGTGGAATGGACCGCTCCAGGAGAACCGGTAGTTGCAACCATTACCGTGACCTATTCTGATGGAACGGATGAAAGCTCAGCCACCGTTGATGTAAATGTCGGCGGTATGCCTGAACTAGCCTATGTAAACTCCGCCACTTGTGGTGAATGTCATACCGACATTTATGCTGATTTTGTTGATAGCGGTCATCCATACAAATTCAACATTGTTAATGGTGCAGCCCCAACCTATCCGGAATTTGTTGATAATTACATGGCACTGCCTGCTGTTGCTGACAGTTGGGACGATGTTGCTGGTGTGATCGGTGGCTTTGGCTGGAAATACCGTTTTGTTGACAAAACTGGTTATGTCCTGGGAACTGCAGCCAGTACCAATCCTGGTGGAATGAACCAGTATAACTTCTTTGGTGGCAGCTCCAGCGTACCTTGGGGTTGGGTTGATTATCATAAAGATGATGAAGCCAAGAAATACAATTATTCCTGCTTTAAGTGTCATACAACCGGCGCTGCAGAATCAACCAATCCTGATAGTTCATGGCTCAAGGTTCATCTGGATATCGATGCCCCTGAAACCATGGATTACTTTGCATTCGGCGGAATCCAGTGCGAGGAATGTCACGGCAAAGGCAGCCAGCACGCAGTTTATGGAAATACCGATTATATCAAGCTCGTAAGAGACAGTCGTCTTGAAGGCACTGTTAATAATGTTAACGATATGTGTGGTGATTGCCATACACGGAATGCTGATAGATCTATTGCTGCAAGTGGTGGTTTTACCAAACATCATGAACAGTATGATGAATTCATCACCACCGCCCATTATAATGGTGATTCCGGTATGACTTGTATTACCTGTCATGATCCCCACAAGCGGACGATCTGGGATGGTCAATCTATCCAGCAAACCTGTGGATCTGATTGTCATGATTCAAAGAACACGATGAAACATAATGCTGTTGCTACTTGTAAAAGTTGTCACATGCCTTATTCATCCAAGTCTGGTCAAAAGCGTGGTGCCTACGTTGGTGATATAAAATCGCACCTGTTTGCCATCAACACAGATGCAGATTATGAGATGTACAGTGATGACGGTTCAACCGTGCGTACGGTTGATGGGAAAGCTACGATTAGCCTCTCAAGAGCCTGCTATGGCTGTCATACAGATGAAAATGGTCAAGGTGGCTATGCCACTGCGCCTGGTGATACAACCACCCATGGAGCACAACCAAAAACCTTGCAAGAACTAGCTGACTATGCTGTTGGAATGCACAACTAACCATTAGTCTCCACTAACGAAGAAGGGGAGGCTTGTCCTCCCCTTTTTTGTACTTTCAATTTCTATCGAAGACTAGGGGCTTCGCAAACGTTTTACCTGGCTGAACATTACAATGTTAATCTGGAATCCAATAAGTTAGTTTACTACCATGAAGATCCTGATCGTAGAAGACGAAAAACGGCTGGCACAACACCTGCAGGTATTACTGGAAGAGAATGATTATCAGGTAACCGTAGCTGACGATGGGAAAGAAGCCTGGGAGCAAGTCACGACGAATGCTTTTGATGCCATCGTACTCGACTGGCTCTTACCTGAGCTCAGTGGTTTAGAGATCTGCGAAAGATTAAGGAAACGGGGCGACAAAACACCGATCCTATTTCTAACGGCTCAATCAGCTATCGGGCATCGCATCAAGGGGTTTGAAGTCGGTGCCGATGACTACCTCACCAAACCTTTCCATTCTGAAGAATTACTTTTTCGACTAGCCAGTTTGATCAGAAGAAGTCATCAAGCTCCTATCGCAATCTACATGGCTAAAGACATTACCTTTGATGCTTCCAAACATTTTGTGTACGCCGGGGGCAAATCGGTGGAGTTATCCCAGAAAGAATCAGCTATCTTAACGCTGCTATTTCAGAGTAGCGGCCAAACCATTTCAAAAAAGACATTTTTACGAGAGATCTGGGGCTATGATTTTGATCCCAAGACAAATACACTGGAAGTTTACATCAGGATGCTGCGCTCAAAAATAGACCAATTGAGTCCTGAAAAGCTGATCTACACCAAGCGGGGTGAGGGATATTATATTGAGTCTCAGACCTAGTTTTCCGCCCATTTCTATACGCTTCAAACTTATTTTTTCTCAGGCAGCCATTATGGGTGTCATCCTCATCGCATTCACTTTCATCATCTCCCAGCTGCTCAATCAGGTTCTGAATATGAATCTGGATAAATTTCTGCATCAACAATCCGATAATTTTCAGGCGACCATCTCTATCAAAGATAACCTCATCTCCTTCCATGATTTGCATAGCGATTTTGAACACAGCGTTGCCAAAGAGGATGAGATCCCCTTTTTCTTGCAGTTGGTTGATACCAAAGGCCATACGGTCATGCTCTCAGGCAATCAGGAAGGCCGACGACTCAGCCATGGTGCAGCCCTAGCTCCCGAAGAAGTCTACGAAACCGTCTATTTTTTTGATAAGCCATCACGCCGTCTGACCACTCCAGTAATTATTAAAAGTCAACGAGTTGGTTGGCTGATTGTGACCCTGCCATTTGATTTTCTCGATCAATTTAAAGATCATAAGAATAGGATTCTGGTAATCGCCACAATCGTGGGTGTATTGCTGTTTACCTTCCTGGGTTATCTTTTTGTGGCCCTGGCTCTACGACCCGTAAAATATCTGGCGAAAAGTGCTGAAGAACTAGCCGAGCAGTCCAAAATCGACCTACTCCCCACCATCGGTGGAAAAGATGAATTTTCCTACCTGACCAGTACTTTGAACAATCTGTTGCAAAAGGCCGGACAATCCATGGAGACCCTTGAATTATTTGCGGCCAACACATCGCATGAGCTAAAAACCCCTCTGGCCCTCATGCACTCCGAAATATCACTCCTCCAGAAGAAGAGTGATCCGGCTCATCAACAGTCCTATGATCTGTTAGCTGAGGAAGTGGATCGAATGCAAACTCTCATTGAAAATCTACTGGTGATCAGTCATTCGCAACAGCCCTATCAGTTAACTATCTCAAATTTCTGGTTGAATGACTTTATTAGTGATGAAGCAGGTCGTCTACAACGGACCTTCAGGCAAAAACTGATGCATTTTGATTTTTCAAAAGTCCAATCGATCAAGATTCAAACAGATATTTATCTGCTACAGCTAGTCATTGATAATCTGGTGCGGAACGCACTATTGTATTCGCCAAAGAATACAACCATTACCATCTCCTCCACCGAAAATGAGCAGGGCATAACTATTCATATCTGTGATGAGGGACCGGGAATAGCTGAGAGTGATCTCAGCAATATTTTCAAGCCTTTTGTACGTGGTCAAACAAATACTCAGTTGGTCATGAAAGGCAGTGGTTTGGGGCTCTCAATTTCTAGTTGGGCCATCGGTATTCTAGGGGGTACGATTCACCTTGGCAATCAAACGACTGGCGGACTCTGCGCCTCATTCACCATCCCATTCCAACCAAAATAGTAATGGGGCATTTACTTTAAATCGGACCTATGGTGATCGTGTAGTTTTTGTCCATCAACCCTAGAAATTCTTTAGGTACTCACCCCGGAAATACTCGTTCTTGTGCTCCTCAAAAGTCCTGAACTCCTGATCCAATAGATACTGCAGAGGATCTTCTTCACCCAGTGATAGAATTGAATGACAGAGGGTGCATTCATCTGAGATATAGTCCCCTTCTTCATCAACAATGTGACGATTATGACATCTGAAACAACCATCACTCTGCTCATGCTGCATAAAATTGTGGCATGAGAAGCAACCAAATTCCACCTTATGACCCAGATGGTTGGGATAAGTATTCCAGGTGATCTTCATCTTAGGATGGATATTGCGGTCATAGATCGCTTTGACGGCCGTGATGGAAGACCTCAGGTTGCTGTTTTCCAGTTCAGGGTACTCCACTGCATAAAAGGCTGCCAGCCGTTCATCAATCGTTGCCAACCCGGTGGTTTTATCCGGATATTCGGTCATGATCGCCGCCAGTCCCTCGCGCTTGATGTAGGGTAGCTCTGGATCGATCAACCCCTTGGCCAAGGCCAGATCCATGGCAGCATCGGGTTGCTCGTACACATGGGTAGCCCGGTTATGACAGTCAACACAATCCATAACCCGGGGTTCAATCTCGGTAAAAACACTATCAGCAAGGTGGATGTTTGTATAGCGATGAAATTCGCCATCCGCCCGTTTCACTTCAACCCAGATCATGGTTTCCCGTTGATCATCCAGTGAACTATAGCGCACTTCATTCTCTGCGGCGATATGCCAGTGAATTCCGGACCCAACACCGATGGAGGCATCAACTTTTAGATTGAGGGTAGTAAACTGTAGGGTGTTGGCTTCATCTTCCTTGTAGCGATTGATCTTCACCAGCTTTGAACCGTAATGTTTTTCCGGCCAATGGCACTTGCCACAGGTTTCCCGGGCAGGACGCAAATTATGAATCGGGGTTCCGATGGGTTTATCATATAAATCAAACATCGCTGCAACGGCCTGCCAGGCTCCATTTAATTTGGCAGCGGCCAGGGCTTGAACACCTTCACCGATATGGCAATCCACACAGGGTACCCGTGAGTGAGGTGATGCGTTGTAGACCTGCCACTCCGGTCCCATGATGGTATGACACGCCGTTCCGCAAAATTCAGATTCATCCATGTAATGCATGGCGCTAGATCCAGCCGCCACAATAAAAAGAACATTCACAATGGTCAAAATAAACACCACCGGAATTACCTTTTCCCAGAAATTTTGGCTCCCGATCTCTTTTGCATCCAATTGCTCAAGAAAAACATGCCTCAGGGTGGTTCCAGTTTCTTTTTTTTGCTTATACCAGGCGATGGGTAACAGAATCAAACCTACTATGAAAATCATGGGGATGATGAAATAGGTGACAATCCCGGTATAGGCACTCTTGAACACGCCCACCAGTGAGAGTCCCTCAAAAATAAAGAACGAGATAAAGGCAGTGGTTGCCAGAATGGTTCCCGCTTTCCCAATCCAATTCATGAACAGGAGTTGCAGAAATAAATAGTAGCGTTTAATGATATCCATGTCAGTCTTTCATGCGAGAATTAAATCATATCAAGCAAGCAAAAATAACACCTTGCCTGACAATAGCAAATGCTTCCGCGTGCATTAAATAATATTAATCTTTAAAACGACTGACTGACCCAAGAATGTACATTTTAAGTGAATTTTACACTCAACTTCAGGTATCGGTGGACGGTGGGGTACAACTGCTCTGCCCTCTATCCCCTACACTGGCACTATTCGTAGGACATCACCGCTAGACTGCTTGTTGAGATGACTCTCCTGGCAGCAATCGACCTTTTATCAATCATTGGATTATCTCTGATCGACCTTATTTTAGCGCACCAAGAAAACTATTGATCAAGGAAGGATATGTGATGAAATTCAGCTACGGACGTTTACTTCTGCTCGGTTTCGGGTTTATGGGCACCACCATTTTATGGGGCATCTATAATGCCTATGTTCCCATTTTCCTTCAGGCTGGCCGTGAGGGTTTTGCCACTACAGCAGGGGTTGAGGGATTTGGTATGAGCGCCACAGCAACAGGTTTCATTATGACTCTGGATAATATTGCTGCTCTATTTATTCTGCCTTTCATTGGAGCCTGGTCAGATCGCATTCGAACCCGCATCGGCCGCCGAAAACCCTTTATCGCCATGGGAGCTCCCTTGGCATTTATCGGTTTTATTGGTATCCCCATGATGCTTGGTGTTTCATTGATCCCCTTTATGATCGCTATTTTTATCACCCTGTTCGCCATGGATGTCTTTCGGACCCCCGTTATCTCGCTCATGCCGGATATCACACCTTCACCCAAGCGCTCACAAGCCAACGGAATGATCAACCTCATGGGCGGGGTTGGTGCGGTTCTGGCCTTTGTCGTAGGTGGAATGCTGTTTAAAGTGTCGGTTGGAGCACCCTTCTATTTTGGGGGAATTATCATGCTCCTTGGAGCCGCTGTCGTGTTGTACTTCATTAAAGAACCTGACGTACCAGAACTCCAGGAAGAAGAGCCGGGAATTCTGGATAGCCTGAAGACGGTGGTCACCGATAAAGACCGCTCTGCTTTATTTCTGCTCTCAGCCATTTTCTTCTGGTTCCTGGGCTATGGCGCTCTTGAAGTCTTTTTCACCTCCTTTGCCGTAAATCGCTTTGGGATCGATAGTGGTCAAGCCACCGGTCTGTTAGCCTACTTTTCACTCCCCATTGTCATTTTCTCCCCCTTGAGTGGCTATTTAGGTGCTAAAATTGGTCGTCGATTGATCATTATTGCCGGCATCATTGGATTCGCGATACTACTATTTTGGGGCTATTCAATCGAAACACTTGATGCAGTAAAGATCATGCTGCCTCTTACCGGAGTGACCTGGTCACTGATTCTGGTTAATTCCCTACCCATGGTCATCGACATGGCCCCTCAGGATCGTTTGGGTACCTATACCGGACTTTATTATCTGGCTGCCCAATCCTCGGCCATTGCCGGTCCCATCATGGCTGGCAAGATCATTGAGATCTTCAATAACAATTATGGTGTGGGCTTTATCTATGGTTCCATAACGCTGTTGATAGCCCTGGTTTTTATGCTGCCGGTTAAACGCGGGGAGGCGCTCTCAGAAGCCTGATATGCTGTATCATATCTTTAAGTACCTGTTTCTATTTATTGTGAATGTCTTTTTCCGACGCATCCATGTTAAGCATCAGGATCGAGTACCGGAAAATGGACCCGTAATTCTGGCGGCCAACCATCCCAATACCATGATGGATCCAATTCTAGTAGCCTTATTGTCAGGTCGTAACCCACATTTTCTGGGAAAAAGTACGCTTTTCAATACTGGTATAGCTAAAAGGTTCTTTCGTTCTGTGCACGTCCTGCCGGTTTACCGCAAGGAAGATGCCGAACAGGAAATGGGTAAAAACGCCCAGGTCTTTGAAAAATGCTTCGAATCCCTGGAACAGGGAAATGCCCTGGTAATTATGCCTGAAGGAATCAGCCAGATGGATGGCACCCTGCACGAGATCAAGACCGGAACAGCCCGCATCGGTTTAGGCGCCGAGTTTAAGAATGCCTTTGAACTTGGTGTTCAAATTATTCCGGCTGGCATTAACTATTCCTCACCCACTGAATTTTTCAGTGATGTGCACTGTCGTTTTGGTCGTCCCATTCATCTGAGTGATTACCATGATCTCTTCTTGAAAGATGAATATGAGGCAGTCTATCAGGTAACCAATCAGATCAGGGATGCCCTGGAAAAGCTGACTACTACGGTAGAAAGTTCAGAAACAGCGCAAGTTCTAGAAAACTTAAGCAGTATCTACAAACTGGACCTGGCTGTGGACCAGGGACTTCAGGATGAATTAAAACAGCATGATTTTTCTGTAACCCGCGGTATGGCCGATGCCATCAACTGGTACAGTAAACACTACCCGGAAGCCTTTAAAGTGTTAAACCGTCAAATGACCAGCTATCTGGCCAAGATCGAAGGTCTGGAACTACGTGATGATCTTTTATCAACTGCCCGGGGCCAAAAAACCTTTGCCCGTCGTGCTTTAGGGCTCATTGGGGTCATCTTGGGCTTACCCATATATATTTGGGGCATTTTTAATAATTTCCTACCTTATCGTATTCCCGCCCTGTTAGTCAAAAAACTGGATACCTCCCTTGAGTATTTATCCAGTATCAAGATGCTCTCTGGTTTTCTGGCTTTTGGTTTGTTCTATACTTTACAGGGCTTGCTGTTCTGGTTTCTAACCCTATCCGGTCTCTGGACCACCCTGTATTTGATCAGCATTCTGCCTGCGGGCCGTTTTGCACTCTTTTATCATGACACCATGCAGCGCTATCGTCAGCACTTACGAATTTTTACGCTCTTTGTTAAACGTAAAACACTTATGTATGAGATCATCCAGGAGCGTATGGCTTTGATCGAGGCCCTCAATGCAGCTAAAGACCAATTCATGAATCGGGTAGAAGAAGCCGCACCATCTCTACCTTAAAGGTGAAAAAATCAGGCTCCCGGGTCGGGAGGGCTGACTCAGAAGCCTGATTGTAGGAAGAAGAGGTACTTAACCAACGTCGTGCTTCCTCACCGGTTCCCTTGTATTTACATCTTTCAAAATAATCTTGATACTGATAGGAGTAAATAAGGTGGTCATAGTATTGGAACAATTTGGTTGTCGGTTCATACAAAATAATATTGAAACATACTTCAGCAACAAAATCCGTTGAGAGAGGTTGACATGAATACTCTTAAATCCTGTTTGATCGCACTAGTAATGATTTCATCCAATGCCACAGCCTGGTACCCTGAGTACACGGTTCTGGCCAGTGATTTTGTACTGGGGAATAATTTTCTCAAACCCACTACATTCCACACAATGCAAGTTTATTCACTGGGGGAAGGATTTCAGGATCTATACAGTTCACCCATGGATGATATCAGTTCAAATCCGGCTGCCGGTTTAATGACCGCGTCCAGGCATTTCGTCCAATTGGATTTGGGCGGGCAGCAACTCTTCGATAACCAGGAGCCCATGTTTAACGAGTGGCGGAGTGGCGGGGTAGCCTACGATTACTATTACCCCGGTCCCTGGTCCCAGTATCGTCAAACCGAGGAAAAAGAAGATTATGAACCGGCCATGCGGTTTGTTTATTTGGGATATCCTGTTAAGAGTCTGGCAAAAACACGCTTGGGGTTGTCATTTGACTGGATCTACGGAATCAGTGAATTCTATCAGCCTTATGATAACTGGGGTTTCAGATTGACGGATGCCATGGGTTCAAGCTATGAAAGTAGTGCTGAAGACCCTTATAATGATTATCGGCTCCGGGAGGCTGGGGATGATGAAAATATTAATCAGGGGTTTCATCTATCATTATTTATTGCTCAGCCCCTTACTTCAAACACCGATATTGGCGCCCGATTTACTCTGGGGAATGAAGCGGTAGATGGAAATTATCGAGATTATAATTTTAATGATCAATCAGGTTACTATGATGAATATGTCCAGTTTAATGAAGTCCAAAAGGAACGAATACAGGATTTTTCAAGCCATGAATTAATGCTGGGGACGAACACGCTAAGGAAAGATGGATCCATACTGGGATTGAGTGCCGGGTTCATCACTGGCAACTTGGAGCGGCTATTTAATGAACAGGATACTTCAAAATACTATTCGCTTATGCGTGATCCGTATCCTGAGTTTACTTTGGATGATTCTGTGAGCTATACCAGGACCTCTAACCATATCTCGAATAAGAGCTGGGTCTATGATGGGCAGACATTTTATGGCGGTTTGCAGTATCGTTCAGCTAGTGAATCCAGAATTCAATATAGATTTTCGGTTTACGGTGAAAAGCGGTTGGCAGATCTACTTGAATCAGAATCTATGTTGCAGAACAGCAGCCATGCTAGTCGCTATTTTTATTATTACGATACCAGTCTAACTCAATACTCGTCTAACTCATGGGCAACTCTGGAGCGTAGCGGAAGCGGTACTTTGGAACAGCAGAGCTTCCGCGGATCAGGTGGAATTAATTGGAATGTCTCCCCCACTTTTCGTTTTCTGGGAGGAATATTCGTCACTTGGAGCGACCGCCAGCTTTCTGCCGAGGAGCCATTTCAAGGTGAAAAATATGCCTATACATACCGGGACGGCAATTACTATAACAATGGTACAGATGTGGTGCGTCAGATCGATGAAAAAGATTTTTACTGGCAGCGGAATGAGCGTGACTTTATGCTTGGCATACCCGTAGGATTTATGCTTGAGTTCGGCCAATATTTCCAGCTGAATTCGGGTTTGACCAAAAATTTCAGAAAAACCGAGATTAGTGAAAATTACGATGTCATTGTGCAGCGTTACTATCATGTAAAAAATAGCAATGGCACTATAACAACGATTGATGATCAGGATTATGTAGATGGTTATGAATTCCCTGATATAAAGACCTTTGATGATGATTTTGATTTCAACACTGGACTAAGTTTTATTTTTTCTGATAATTTTTCAGCAACTGTTGTTTTCACTAATGCTTTCAGCGATAATTATTATATGAAACTAGGTGCCCATCTCAGTTGGTAAGGGCTCTTAATATTTTTTAAAATATTCTGCCATCTGCTATTGACAGAACATAGGAGTCCGTATATATTCACCCCGCTCTAGCCAGCGCCTAGCTTTGAAAGCAAGGATCAGGTTAAACATCGCGGGATGGAGCAGTCTGGTAGCTCGTTGGGCTCATAACCCAAAGGTCGTAGGTTCGAATCCTACTCCCGCTAC
>JAOZSM010000298.1 GCA_029939675.1 Fidelibacterota bacterium | reverse complement strand
AGGGGGTTATATACCGATTTAGCTCCATTCTGACGATTAACAAACCCACCCCTAAGCCCTCCTAGGAGGGGACTTGGAAGCAACTTCATAATGAAGGATAGAACATGATATAACACTTAGCTCAATATCCATCTTACTTAAAGTTCCATTTGAATATGGTACATGTCATATCAGTGGTTATAAACCACTGTCAATTGCAAACCCTTGCCATCAAAACCTGAGCTTACAGAAACATCATTATTGTCAGTTTTTGCATAAAAAGCCGCCACCGTAAATCGAAAATTATCGTAGGTCTGGCCCCAACTGAGGTAGGCCAGAGGCGAATCATTTTCCCAGTTGTTGAGGATCAGAACACTTACCTGATCAAACATGGTCGGGGAGAAGCTGAGCATGGCTGTGCTGAGGTGGGTAGTCTGGTCTTCCATGAAGGGGCTATTCCAGCTGCTGACCAGCATATGTTCAGCCATGATATGGAGCCCATTCCCGATCCAGATCGTATAATCTGATCCGAGAGTCGTCTGAATTTGATCCAGAAATGGATCTGCACTTAGCTCCTGATGTTTGTAAACCGATTCTACCCAGAGGCCGACCCCAACATCCCAGAAGCCATCCAGGCCGAGGCGACCTTCGTACAGATCAGGATCATTTAGGTAGACGTTAGATATATCAGCAATTCTAAAATGGGTGCAAATCCCGATCTGTCCTTTAGCATTAGGTATGGTAACTCTGCCACCTGTTTCAACGGTGCCGGATTTACCAGCAAATGACTCCCAGCCCATGGGATCCCCGGGGAGCAGTAACCAAGCTTGGGATGACCAGCCAGATTTGTAGAAGGTGATGGCGGATATTCCTGTCACACCACTGGTCAGTTCCAATGGATCAGTGGGATCGACAGCATCAAACCACATGAGGGGACGCAGGATTTTAGCAGGTCCAAAATTGATCTTTTGTAAGCCGATAATGTATTCAGAATGCTTGCTTTGCAAGTTGATGGCTATCCGGTAGGGTTCAAATTGGGTTGCTGATTCTGAAAAATCTAAAGTGTCCAACGTGCTGCTCCACGCGAGTTGCCAGCGTAGTTCAAGATCATAGTCCCAGGAATCGGACAAGCTATTTTGAACCTCAAATGCTGGCAGATAGCGGGTTATGATTTGAATATCGGACCCATTGAAACTGTTGGCACTAGACGATAAAGATAGCTCACCTACAAGAGGTGGTGAAGCATAAGTTGAAATAGCAAATATTAGAAGGAGGAACGACCTCACGGGATATCTCATTTGGTTTGGTTCTCAGGGGGCGGACCAGTGGTCCCATAAAATAGAAAACTCATAAAATCACGGGACAACTTCATCATATCGTTGCCATACATGGTCATCATTTCAGGAGATCTGGCATCTGCTCCCATAACAGTCCAGACATGGAGGAGGAAGTCAACGCTATAGGCCGCATGAATTTCCCCGGAACTTTGACCATCAATGAAGAATTGTTTAATGGCTGCCATACTCATCTCATTCCAGCGACCCATGAGGGCGGTAAGGGCTGGATCAGCATCCAGGAGACTATGGATGAATACAGGAGTGAATTGACTGATGGCTGATTCTTTCATGGCGATCATGGCCTGCATCTTCTCCTGAAGGCTGGCCTCAGTGGCGCGGATACGCTCGAAAGTTTCCATCCCCAGGGATAGTCTGACACTCATATAATCTTCCAGAACCGCAAACTTGTTGGAGAAATATTTATAAAAAGTGACCTTTGAAACACCTGCTTCACGGCAGATCTCTTCAACAGAGACCTTTTTATAGCCAAACTGCATGAACAAACGCTCAGCGGTACGCATAATATCGCCTTCTTTTTGGGGTCGATCCTGAAAGTCTGGCAATTTGATATCTGTGAGTATTCGATGTGGCATATAATGAACGAAATCCGTAATAAGTTATTAAAAACGTAAAGAATATAGAATAGCGTATACTTGTTAGCAAGAAGTAATCTGCCTCAGATGATTAAACTAATATCTGCCAATGTGGAAAATAGTTTGTCACATCCGCTCGTCTGGGTTATCTACCATTTAGGAGGACTATTATGAATAAACTATTTGTTGTAATATTAAGTGTTGGAGTGGTCATATTTGGATGCACTGGAGATGATAAACCGCAGGTCACTGAGCGAAGGGCACCCCTGGCCAGCATCTCAGGCGAGGTACATGGTGGCTACCGCCACATCTCTCTCAAGCTCACGGGTAATCCATTGGAGCTTACTGTTTATCGCGGTGATTATCTAAAGTTCGACCTGGATGATAGTGGTGCTCCACAGTCAGAATATCAATTTAACATTCCCAAGATGAATCTGAGTACGATTCTGAGGGATAATACTGCTGACCAACCTTATTTCAAAATGAAGCAAGCCGGGACGTTTGAATTCTCCATTGGCCAACGTACTGGTGTTTTTACAGTTATGGAACTTGAACAGGCCAACTATTCAGAATTATCTGCTGCAGAGTCCTGGAAGATGATCAGTAACAATCCACCGCTGATCCTGGATGTGAGAACCAAACCTGAGTTTAATGGTGGTTATATAAAGGGTGCAAAACTAATACCCCTCAAAGAATTGCAAAAACGAGTTAATGAGTTAGAACTATATAAAAATCAACCTGTTCTAATATACTGTGCCACGGGTAATCGCAGCACTACTGCTTCTAAGATTCTATTAGACCATGGCTTTAAAGATGTGATGAACCTACGTACGGGTATTGTGGGCTGGGGTAGTGAGGGCTATAACATCGAGTTTTAATTAGCGGTTGAACATCACAATGTAGTTTTCCTGATTGCTATGAAGAGACAACGTATGCGTTGTCTCCACACCAATTGTGATGAGTAGAGAGATGATGTTGAAATATTCCCTGATTAACCCAGCAGGGATGGGGGGTAAGTAAGCGGGTAAATCCCTGATCAGTTATCCAGACAGTCCTCACAAATACCCTCAAGCTCAAGATTAACCGATCGAATCTCAAATTTATGTTTTTGATTGAAGGCTTCAATTGTCTTTGGATCCAGAATCGCTATATCATACCATTTTCCACACTCAGTGCAGCGGAAATGGTCATGATGACCAGTATTACCGTCATAACGAACCATAGATTCATCCTTGAGTTTCAGGATTTGGCCACTCTCTACTAATTGGTTCAGGTTGCGGTAGACTGTTCCCAAGCTGATGTTAGGAATCACTTTTCTTGTTTCTTTATAGATCCAATCCGCATTGGGATGTACGATGGTACTCTGGACTACCTGAAGGATCATTTCTCTTTGTTTGCTATAGCGGTGTTTGATAGTTTCCATAATGTATGAAAATAGGTATGTCTCTA
>JAOZSM010000082.1 GCA_029939675.1 Fidelibacterota bacterium | reverse complement strand
AGGCAAATTCAAGTCGCGTTTTATTCTCGTATTTTCTAACCTGTTCCTCAATATCAGAATACACGCGCTGACGGATATAACGGCCACCTCCCACGCGGATATAATCTTTGATAAATGGATCATAACTATAATCTCCGTAACCAGTATCTACTGCAACATAGTGATAATCGAATTTGGGGACATGCTCTTCATCCACGGTGAGATGTTCGGTATATTTCAGTCTGTTTCCAAAAGCACTGCCGCGAAAGTGTAGATCACCCAGATAATAACGTTTCACTGAACTACTGTCAGAATGATGCTCCCGGTATTTGAATTGGAATGCTCCTACTGTATTCATAAGCTCGGAAAAATTGTATTCCACAGCCCAATCCTGGCGTTGATCATTCCACTGAGCAATATTCTCTGTAGTCAAAAAGGAGCCTGTTTCGCGACGATAATCCTGGCGTTGGTCATAGTGGATAGCCAACTTATGGTCACTGGTCCAGGCATAATTCAGTCCCAGTCCAGATGTCAAATGATCATTTGAAGGATAAACAGATGATGTGCTGCCATCTTCAATATTTACTTTTAATTTTACCCGTACTTTGTCTTTGTTGATAACCGATAGAACACTATGCTGCTGATTGATCTCTCCATGACGATCAGTTACAGAGCTCTTTGCATTAAACCGGATGCGATCACGGAACTCAGTTTTGATCTCAATCTGCATCTGGCTACCAATCAGTTCTCCAGACCGAGTGAGTTGTGAGGCAGCACTACGAATAAATGCTGTCTGGGGTTTACCTACCTGAAAACGACCGAATTGTAGATGTTCTTCTTCAATAGTCCTGGGAGTTAATTGCCATAAGCGATAGTACTCCATTGATTCTAACTTATCATGGGCGGTGAAGCCTTTCTCAAAATATTTATCACCTATCCTAAACTCAAAATACTTACCCAATGAACTCAATTGCAAATTCCAGGCTTTGGTAGCTTTGGAGCTAGGGTCTTTTGCATAAAGATTTTTCGTTGAGCGGGACAGTCCCAGATCAGTGTCAAGTTGTAAGAAACCGGCGCTTGCTTTTCCGTTTATGGACAATATTGAGTGGGCTTGCGGTGCAAAATATTTTTGAGCCGGTAGATATTCACCCTGCAACGTGTCATAGATAAAGAAATCCCCGGAAACAGCTAGAGCTTTCCGATATTCTCCAGCTTCCAGCCCCACAAAAGTAAAATTGGCGATGTACTCACCCAGACCTTCACCGACGTACTCCAGTTTGCCATTATCGACCAGATTATATGCTCCCCTGGTGGTGTCCTGAACCATACCGCTGACCCAAACGGTCTGGGTGGTATCTGCTAAAGGACTAAATATGCTTTTAAGTTGATCTTGGTCAACATTACCCAGAGGATTGCGTTTATCATCCTTAAGCTCCTGCCAGGAAGCGGATAGGAAGAAAGAGGATTTTTCTTTATCGCCTAATGAAAGGCCACCACTGAGCAACTGCTTCCCGAAAGAGTATGAAGCCAGGTAGATATCAGGGACATATTCAAACTCCACACTGATCCTTGAATTTCTGGAAAGAATCCTTTTTTGGGTAAAGGTGATCTCAGCGGCATTATAATCTATGATATAATCATCATTTTTACCACGCTGGAGCAATTTATCGTCCACTTTCACCTGTTCTGAGCCGGCCAGGATAATGATAAACTTTTCACCATTCTTCCCACTTAGTCGATAAGGTCCCTGCTTGCCATCTTTTCCCTGAATCTGTTGTAAATGATACTTGCCATAGCTAAAGCCCAACGCAGTATTCATTGAAGCAAGTCCTGAATGGGTCCTAAGCTCTATGCCTTCAATTGATCGGTCCAATCTGCCATATTTTCCGTTACGCAGTTTTAGATCAATGTCCCCAACTGCTGCATTCAAAGCTGGACCACTAACACTTACCAGAACCCGATCAAAATCATTGAGGCGCCGGGTGTTGCCAATAGGCTGCAAAGGTGAGGTTTTCTCAGTCAGAACACCAGACACGGTGTAGTCCTCACTTAATTTTCCATTGATTTTGAGATACATGCTGGATTGTAGTGAAACAGAGGCATTACTGGAAACCTGAATACCGCGACTGACACTTCCTGTGGCCGCCAATCCGGTTTCTGTCTGGCTTTGACTGGCTGCAGCTTTCTTTGCCGCAACAAGACTGTCACCTCCAGGCAGGTAAGGGGGATATTCGATGAAATAGTGGCGCTGATAACTCAACGTGTCTCCGTTTATTACCATGATGAGAGAATCTGGGGCAAGGATATTTCCAGTTTGGAGAATAGGAGCTTGTTTCTGTATTTCCTGGGTGAAACCACCGATACTCACCAACGCGATAAGTAGGCGAAATATCTTCTTCAGGTCTATTGGTATATTAAATGATCGGGTCATTCTGCCACGCATGACGGATTCGCAAAAGTTCCCTCTCGCAGAGGCCGCAGAGACGCAGGATGTTGATAATTATGAATATAGCCCGCATTCACATAAGTGGCTATATTTATAGAAGTTAGGATGATGTTCATGTTCTGTCATATACTTTTTGCGGGATCGTCACGAATAAATATACATTAACTGTCAGAAGTAAACGAGCTTAGACAATAATTCGTTCCCATCCTGATAGGCGAATTGCCAGGTATTTTGAGATTTCTGCTCTTTACCACGTTCCCGCTAAAATAAGAAAATTATAAATTATATGAGTGTAAACGCTGATACCGTACCCCCGGAAACGATACAGAACGCCTAATAAAATACCCCCAAAGACCCGTTGCGAGAATACTGGCAAGGAGTAAACCTCCATAAAAAGATGAAACGCCGCAAAAATCCCAGCCGCCAGAATAATGGCCCCAGGAGCTGCCCAACCTGACGGGATAGCAAGACCTCGGGTCAAAACAACCATTAAAGCGCTGATAATAATCATCCTGAAGATCAATTCTTCAAAGATTCCAGCTCCTATAGCTAGATTCATGTTAGCCAGCTTATCTTCAAATGTGATGATTTGCAGGGGTAATTGAGTAAAAAGCTGTAAGGCGATGAACAGGATACTGCCCCACAGCATACTCTCAATCAGCATATAGATAAAATAGTTGGCCTGAATCCCGGGCTTTTTCTCAACCTGATAGCCCCGAATCATCACAATTAAAAACAGTCCCAACAGGATTGCTGATACAATGTACGGATCAATAAGTCCGAGATTCTGGAATAAACTACGTAATAATATTTCACCGCTGTTGCGCAATTCGAAAAATGATTCTCTAAAAAGAATTAAGACCCCAAACTCGTAGATGGCGAGCAAGGGTAAGGTCAGGATCAGGCTATAGTGGATTGTTTTAGAGCTGTTGAGATATTGCTGGAATGGGGATACTTTCCGGGACTTCATTTATTGTCGCGGCTGTTAATCATTAAGCTTTAAGACGGCGAGAAAGGCCTCTTGGGGAACCTCAACGCGTCCCACCTGCTTCATACGTTTTTTCCCGGCTTTCTGTTTTTCAAGCAGCTTGCGTTTACGTGAAATATCACCACCATAACATTTAGCAGTAACATTCTTACGCAAAGCTTTCACAGTTTCACGAGCAATGATCTTCTGACCAATGGATCCCTGGATGGGAACTTCAAATTGTTGTCTGGGGATCAATTCTTTGAGTTTGGCGCAGAGACGACGGGCATGATCAAAGGCTTTTTCACGATGGACGATCTGGGAAAGGGCATCAACTCGCTCAGCTGATATAAGAATATCAAGTTTTACCAGATCACCTTGTCTAAAATCGATGGGTTCATAATCAAAGGAGGCATAACCCCGTGATGTACTTTTCAGAATATCATAAAAATCAAAGATGATCTCAGCGAGAGGGATTTCAAAATAAATCTGCACTTTGGATTCATCTAAATAGTGGGTCGATTTGTAAATACCGCGCTTATCGATGATCAATTTCATCAAATTGCCAATGTAGGTAGGTGGCGT
Source organism: Fidelibacterota bacterium (assembly GCA_029939675.1). Taxonomy (GTDB): domain Bacteria; phylum Fidelibacterota; class UBA8477; order UBA8477; family JABMPR01; genus JABMPR01. The sequence continues at coordinate 8,715 of JAOZSM010000082.1, read as the reverse complement.
AAGTACTTCAGCGGCAACGTAGGGTTCATCGATACTATCAATATCCCCAGGCTCTGGCAGATCACTGGGTTTATCCACCATGATGTGCTTGCCATCTTTGGTATTGACTCGAAATTTGACATTGGGCTGGGTCGTGATAAGTTCAATTGCAAATTCACGTTCCAGACGTTCCTGAACAATCTCCATGTGGAGCAGTCCCAGATAGCCAACCCTGAATCCGAATCCCAGAGCACCGGATGTTTCCGGTTCCCAGGTTAGCGCCGCATCATTCAGATTGAGCTTTTCCAGGGCATTCCTCAAATTGGAATAATCATCAGAGATAATGGGATAGACACCGGAATAAACCATGGGTTTGACTTCCCGATAACCTGAGAGAGCCTCGGTGGCACCTTGTTTGGCCTGAGTAATTGTATCACCGACTTTGATCTCACTGATATCCTTTATGTTGGCAATCACATACCCAACGTCACCGACTTTGAGGATATCTCCCTTAACTTTTTTCATTTTGAAGTAGCCCAGCTCAGATACTTCATGCTCTTCTTTGCTGGCCATGAAACGCATGATCTCCCGGGGATGTAATTGACCCTCCATCACACGAACATAGGCAATAGCACCGCGATATGAATCATAGGTGCTATCGAAAACCAACGCACGTAAAGGAATATCGGTATCTCCCTCAGGGGCTGGTATCCGAGCAATAATTGCTTCTAGAATTTCTTTGATCCCAATATCGGCTTTAGCTGAAGCTTGAATAATCTCATCCTCATCGCAACCCAGCAAATCGACTATCTGAGATTTGACATTTTCAATCTGAGCAGCAGGAAGATCGATCTTGTTGATAATGGGAATGATCTCCAAACCACTTTCTACTGCCAGCATAGCATTGCTCACGGTTTGAGCTTCCACACCTTGAGCGGCATCCACCAATAACAGAGCACCCTCACAGGCTTCCAGGCTACGGGAAACTTCATAGCTAAAATCTACATGGCCAGGTGTATCAATGAGATTAAGAGTATACTCAACTTCATCATGGGCAAGGTATTTGACCTGAATCGGGTGTGATTTAATGGTAATTCCGCGTTCCCGCTCCAGATCCATATCATCCAGGACCTGATCCATCATTTGCTTATCAGATAGTGTGTGGGTCTCTTCAAGCAGACGATCCGCCAAAGTTGACTTCCCGTGGTCTATATGGGCAATAATACAAAAATTTCTAACATCAGTTCTTATCATGGCAGCCAATATACGCTTGATTGCGGGCTATCAAACACAAGTCAGAAACAGAGCTGCAGACAGAGGTAATGTGCGAAGGGTTATGTGACGATATTCAATAGCAAGAAGGTCTTATTGAAACTAGTTAGTGGTTGTCCATAAAGTTGCTGTTTCCAAAAAAATAGCGGAAACCATTGAAATGGTTACAATCATCCTTAAGTACATAGTAGCACACGACTTAAGTCGTGGGTTTCTGATTCGATTATTTAAGGAGAACCGTTTCAACGGTTTGTTTTCAGACTATATGGACAGACACTAGTGAAAATCGATTGCAATACTACTTTTTTACTAACACCATAATTTTCTCGATCAACTCCTTGTGCGTCCATGGTTTATGGATGAATGCAGTAACGCCTTGCTCAAGGTAGGTATTCTCAGCTTCTGCATCCAGATTGCCGCTAGAAAGCAGGATGGGGACTGATTGATTTAGCATCCGAATTTTCTGGGCCAAAGCTACGCCTGACAAATTCGGCATTGAAAGATCTGTCACAACTATATCATAAAATTCCGGCTGGGCTTGAAATTTCAATAATGCAGTCGCTCCGTCCTCCTTAACAACAACCTTATGTCCCAACCGGCATAACATCTGCTCTGCTGATTCGCGGATAGACTCCTCATCATCAACCAATAATATTATCAATTTTCTATCGTCAATTATAGTAGGTTGTTTTGTAATTTCTCTGGTGCTTTGTTCAGGTGCAACTGGTATTGATATAGTGAAGGTAGTTCCTTCACCAAGTTTACTATCTACAGTTATCTGCCCCTGCATCAGCTCCACAATTCCGTGTATAACTGACAAACCTAAGCCAGTCCCCTCACCCACTCTTTTAGTTGTATAGAATGGATCAAATATTTTATCCATTGTATCAGAGTCCATACCCTGTCCAGAATCACTGACCTTCAATTGCAGACTACCCTTGTCCTTCGTTCCAACTTGCTGTAAACTCACATTCAGCACACCGTTCTCACTGCCTATGGCATATTTTGCATTATTGCATAAATTGAGAACAATCTGATGGACCTGAGTTCTATCACAGACCACCTGTCCACAGTCAGAATCTACCTGTTGATTAAGGGTGATGTTGGCTGGTAAGGACGCTCTTTGAAACGATAAGGCATCATTAACAGTCTCATGTATGGTTTGAGCATGTAATTTCACATTACTTTTGCGACTAAAAGTCAGAATTTGTTCCACCAGTTTCTGAGCACGTTTTCCACTGTCTATGACATGTTGAAAATCTGCTTGTAGGTTTTGGTCATCACCCAATTGTCCCTGGACCAGTTCGCTATATAGAAACATACTCTGGAGGATATTATTGAAATCGTGGGCTATTCCTCCCACCATCGTACCTACAGTTTCCAGCTTACGGGACTGGTGTAATTGCAACTCTAAAGCGGCCCGGTCTTTTTCAGCCTTTTTTCTTTCAGTAATATCTACACTTAAAGCAAGCATAGCTGTAATTTTTCCAGCATTATCATAAATAGGCTCAGCTGCTCTCAATACCGAGATTTGTCGTCCACTTTTATGTAACATTACTGCTTCTAAAGCTAGTGATTTTCCCTGTAGTAGGGAGGGCATATTTTCTTTGTAGAGCGCTTTGGTTGGCTGATCCACAAAATCAGTAATCCGTCTACCAATAATTTCTTCCATTTTATAGCCGAGCATTGTAACGGTAGCTTGACTACAATCGAGAATTACACCATTTAAATCGATTATCTCTCCACCATAGGGTAAGGAATTAAATAGTTGTCGATAGTGTGCTTCACTCTCTTTTAATGAAATATTTGCACGGTAATTTTCTGTGATATCTCTCGTGACGGCGAGTAAATTCTTACCAGCGATAGTCACAGCACTCTGCATGTTTCGCCAGTTACCAGCCTTATTTTTGAAGCGAAATTCTATTGTCTCACTGATCTCAGCTTCTTTGCCTGTGAGGAGCTTATTAATTTTTTGGCTTATGTATTTTTTTAGGAGTGGTAGTAGTGCTTTTTTATCATCTGGATGGATAAATTCCCAAAATGATCTACCTATTAAGTCGTCAGGCTCATAGCCCATAGTATGTTTAACTGACGCATTAACATAGAGATATGTTGCTTTTAGATCAAAGCTTGTTATGGCAATATTATCTGTACTATTATCAGTGATTAAACGCAGTCGTTCTTCTGATATCCTTAGCGCTTCCTCAGATTTCCGGCGTTGTTGATTCTCTTGGCGAAGATCGGAGTTGGATTGAATCAATTTAGCAGATCCAGCTGCTACTTGATGCCTTAAGAGTACGATAAAAATCAAAATGATAGCTATAATTGACACAAAAACAGCGTTAGCCCACACAACCCACACGGGGATTCCATCCTGATCGACCTTTACGCCTAACCATTGATCCATTAGCTGATAATATTCTGAATCATGAACCGCTTTGAGTTCTTTAAAGTGCTCATTAAGAACATCGATTAATCCAGGTATCGTAATTGCCTGCTGAGAAAAGGCAAATAGCAAATGGATTGGCTGCAGAAGAATGGAGGTGGGTTCAACATTATACCGGTCGACATTTAGCCTCCCAAAATCCTTGTTGGTGATACCCACATCAATGGTTCCATCGGAAAGTGCCTGAAACACCTCATTGTAACTACCCAGCTCCTTAAAAATGACAGGAATGTCAAATCTTTGAAGAAGGTGTTTTAATCCCTGAGGACCGTCAAGATTTATGCTGCCAGCCAATCCACCGATTATTTTGTGTTTCAGATCCAAAATAGTCTCAACCCCGGAACCCCTTGCAACATATAATCTGGACCAGCTAACCAGAACAGCATCATTAGATAAGGTATACTTTTCAGCACGGTCAGGAGACCAGGCCACATCTGGCATGAGATCTATTTCGTTACAATCAAGTCTGGCCATGCATTCAGTCCAAGTCCCTGGAACCCACTTAATATGCCAATCTTCTTCCTTAGCAATTACTCGGATCAGATCTGGCCAAAATCCAGAAATTGAATCATTCTCAGTTGTAAAAATCTTGGGAGCATTCTCATAGGCACCAACTCGAACGACCTGACCTGCTTCCAAACTCAGGGGCAGGAATTGAACTATGAGAAGCAGTGATACTAGCAATATTCTCGGAAAGGATAAAGCGCCATACTGATATTTATTTGCTGGAAAAAGAAATATGTAAGTATTGTGAATCATAATTGTTTCCCCATGATCAGAGTAATTCGTTCATCAATTCATCGGGCTTGAAAATACAGATTGCTTTCACCGATGGGGTAAACAATTACATATTTTTTTGATTTTTTTGCAGAGACTATTTCTACTACCTGGTGATGCTTCAATCCCTACTTCAGCATCATGTGCAATTGCGATCGGGGTTACTATCGCCGAGATCACGAATAGGTGAAGTGCACATTTTTCCCTTATAAGGGTTAAACAACCATATCACGGGATGGTTCTAGAAATTGTGTAAAAGGGTATGGGTCTCTTCAAGCAGACGATCTGCCAAAGTTAACTTTCCGTGGTCTATTTGGGCAATAATACAAATATTTCTAACATCAGATCTCATCATGGCGAGCAGTCTACGCCTGTTTGCGGGGTCTAAAATCAATGAGTAATTTGACTTTATAATACTGGTGTAGATTCAAAATATTGTGCGCTCTGCGTACGTCACATTTTAAGAATTGCTGCCAGTGTTGTGTTCAAGCTTTTTATTAGTGGATGACCCCAGCAATTTTCTGAATGAGTTCAGTATGGGTCCATGGTTTGGGCAGGAAGGCACTAACACCCTTTCCTCTGTAATCTTGCTTTTCGGTTAAGCCTAACGAACCGCTGGAAAGAATAATTGGAACATCTGTATTAAATTCACGAATCCTTTCGATCAGATCCATACCAGATAGATTTGGCATGGCAAGGTCGGTAACAATGACATCATAAGCGTTGGTCTTTAACTTAAACAATTCCAGAGCGGCTGCTCCATCGGCAGCTGTGTCAACCTGATGCCCCTGGCGATTTAGCATAACTTTTCCAGCTACTCTGATGGATTCTTCGTCATCAACGAGCAATACGCGAAAGTTCTCTTCCCCCATTGGGATAGATTCCTGATTTTCAATAACCGCATGTACATTTTCTGCAAGGGGAATCAAAACCTGAAAACTTGTTCCCACATCAAGGTTGCTGGAAACATTGATCTGACCTTGCATTAGCTCAACTATCCCATAGATAATTGATAACCCCAGTCCGGTACCTTCGCCAGCAGGTTTGGTTGTAAAAAATGGGTCAAATAACTTTTTCATGGTAGCATCGTCCATCCCATGTCCAGTATCGCTGACTATTAATACTACTACTTCGGTTTCTATATCACCAATCAGGGCCTTCCTTTGATCCAACATAACACTCAAGGTTCCACCAGTTTTACTCATTGCGTGTTTTGCATTATTACAAAGATTGAGTATGATCTGGTGAATATGTGTTGAATCACATAGGATCTTGCTGCAGTGAGTATTGATGTTGTGTTCTATTTGAATATTGGCTGGTAAGGAAGCTCTCTCAAATGACAGAGCATCTAAAATAATTTCATGGATTGTTTGTGGTTTTAACTCGATTTCACCTCGCCGACTGAAAGTTAAAATTTGTTGGACTAGCTTACGGGCTCTTTCACCATCATCCAGGAGATGCTGAAAATCAGAACGTAATTTCTCATCATCTGGTAGTTGTTCTTTGACCACCTCCCCATAAAGGAAGGTACTTTGCAAGATATTGTTAAAATCGTGGGCAATCCCACCAACCATGGTTCCCATAGCTTCCAATTTCTGTGACTGTCGTACTTGGGCCTCAAGATTGTGGCGTTCTCGCTCGGCATTTCTGCGACTGGTTATATCATTTACAACCACCATAATGGCGTTCTCACCATAGTAGTTTATTAGGATTGGTGAGGCCTCAATAATAAGTTTATCACCTGCTTTATTCATGATGATTTGTTCAATAACAACTGGCTCAGCGTCTTCCTTGGATTGAATATCTGAATAAGTAGCCTTAATAGTACTCATGATCTTCTCATGATCATCAAAGGGAACAAATTCCAAAAGATCTTTATCAATAAACTCACCTTTTTCAGTGACACCAATCATGCTTTGAATTGCTTTATTTGCAAAGACGATTTTACTACCCACAAGTATGATTATACCTGCGAACAACCCTTCAACCATATTACAGTAGCGTTCTTCGCTCTCTAATAATGATTTTTCTGCCTTTTTCCATTCAGTTGTATCACGGAATATCCCTAGCGTTCCAATAAATTTACCGCATTTATCCAGTTGTGGGGTGGCAGTTACAGTCATATAACGCCTTTCACCATCTCGACGGATAAAAGATATGTTATAACGGCTTGTTTCTCCAAGTTTACGTAATTGAGTTTGCCCTTTAAAGAAATCACCTGTTTTTTTATCAACAAATTCTGAGAGAGTCTTACCCATGAGGCCACCCTCAGAAACACCGAATATTTTTTCTGCCATAGAATTAGTAAAAGTGAAACGTTCCTCAGTATTCACTATTCCAATTCCCTCACCCAGGTTTTCTATGACATAACGGAAATTTTCCTCGCTATCCTTAAGCGTTTCCTCAGCAAGTTTGCGTTTAGTGATATCGCGTGAAACAGCTATTGTACCGACATTCTCACTGCCCTCTATCATAGGCGATAATTTTACAGAAAACCAATGATCACCATCAGGCATTTCAATGTGATACTCATATTCGCCAGATTCACCAGCCTTAATATTGGCAAGTGCTTTTTGAAATTTATCATCAATCTCAGGTGGCATAATATTGCTATGTTTTTTGCCAAGAAACTCAAATGGATTAAGATGCTGCTGATCCTCAGGGGCAAAAAACGAAACGAATCGATCACTTTTATCAAGAATAAAGACAAAATCATCCATTGTACTAAGAATATTTCGTAACCCTGATTCCCGGGTTCTTAGCGCTTGTAATTCTTTGATAAGTTGGGTTTTTGTTTTGTTTGCGTCTAATATCATAACGTAGCCTTATGATTTAAGATGTCTGGAATATGATAATTCTGTATCCGACGAATTATTAACATCTATTTCAAATCTAAATCCTATGGAAGCCCTGCACTCCCCACCGGATTACGCTTATGCGTAAAACATCTCAATATTTACAAATATCAGACCACAAAATATTTGCTGTTAAGCACCTGTTATTTAAGATATATAGTGGATGTAGTTTTAAAAAGAGTGTAATTGAATATTTACAGCAGTGTAAGTTTTCTGAGTCATATTTTCATGAAAAAACTATTTCCACCATACTGAGAGTCCTCAACACCAACCTCAGCGTCATGAGCAATTGCGATCCGGGTAACTATCGCTAAACCAAGACCACGACCTTTTTTCTCATCTTGAGCAAGTTGAATGGAGCGTTGAAAAACTGCTTTTCGCTTATCTTCTGGAATTGGAGATCCATGATCGTCTACCCTCAGAACGACCCGGCCTTCCTCCTCACGCAGGATCAGGTCGATCTCGTGACCGTGGGAAGCATATTTAATGGCATTACTAATATAATTTTTGGGCACTTCTGAGAGAATGGGATTGGCACTTATGATCATTGATTCCGGTAAATGTACATTCAGCTTCATTGATGCCAGGGTTAGCTGAGATTCAAACTCAGAGGCAACCCCTCTTAACAGAACCGCCAGGTCGATATCCTCCTTGGCAATGCTTTCTCCAATGCTCAATTTGGACAGAACTGTAGCATTCTCGATCACTTTCATCAAGCTATCACTGCTACCTTTGAGAATCTCAAACAGCTCATTGCCTTCATCCTCGATCTCCAACATCTCTGTAATAGAACTGATAACACCAGCAGGATTTCTGAGATCATGGGTAATCACATCCAGTAGAAGCTCTTTCATACCATTGGCATTACTTAGCTCATCTGCAAGTTCTCGCAAGGCATCTTCCTTACGAACTCGATCGATGGTAAGAGCAACTTGCCCTGCAACCAGGTCCAACATCTGAACATCTTCAGCAGGATAGTGTGTGATCCCATCATACTCCTGGAGTACGAACGCACCAATTACAGCATCTTTAATCGCTAATGGGATTCCTAGCCAAACACTGGGAACATCCCCACTTAAAAACACTTGACCAGCCCGCATTAGTTCACGAATCTCTTCAGCTTTCAGATGCAGGGTCTCACCTCCAACAATCACCCGTGCTGTAAGAGATGCATTTGGATCACAGGGAATACTTTCAGGCATCTCTACTTCATTATCATCACGGTCAAAAGGAAAATAAAGGCGGTTATCCTCTTTATTGTGAATAGCCATGAAAAAATTACTGGTACTGATAATCTCACCGATGTGATGATAGATCTTTTCTGAGAGTACTGTGACATCTTTGGCTTTGATGGCCGCTGATGTGATATCATATAGGATGTCGCGA
>JAOZSM010000297.1 GCA_029939675.1 Fidelibacterota bacterium | reverse complement strand
GTAGCTCAGCGAGTTGTTAGAGGTGAATGTCGGTATATAGTATTTTTAACGAATGGAAGCACAGGTATTTACGTTCCACTCGCTACAGCAGTTGTTGAACCACCGGTGCACTTAACTTGTGGATAGAAACATAGGTTTTTGCATTGCCCTGAACAAGTGGTACGGGCATTGAATCAATTGTTTGCCATGCTCTGATTTCGACGATATCTCCTATGTTCAGCGAAACGACATCACTTACATCCCTGTCCCGGCCAACAAAATCGCCAGCGAGAAGAACCCCGAGGGATCTGTCGCCGCGGTCACCTCCCCGCAACGCACCTGGGCACCAGCGATCGGTGCCTCGTTATCGTCGGCGATCACCCGGCCGTCCAGATTTCAATGGGATTTGAATATTTCCCACGAGAAGATGTTCGGTTTACGACAGAAATTTACACCAAACAATTCGATGATATGCCTATGAATGAAATTCTACCAGATGGGAATGGGGCGGATAGCACTGGAGATTTTGTTAATCTCGGAGCTGGTCGTTCCAGAGGTATTGAAGTATTTCTCCAGAAAAAATTCTCCAATCAGTGGTATGGAACTTTTAGCTACTCCCACTCAATTTCTGAAGGGATTGACCCTCGCAAAGATGAAGTAGAATACTATCCCTGGGACTATGACTACACCGATGTGATGAGTCTGATCGGTGGGTACAAAATCCGGTATATGGACTATGACTGGTATAAGCAATATCGAGAATCGTCAGTTGCCAAATTCACCTCATGGTTTCCTCTGGCACCGGCAGATGAATATGAAGTGAGTTTCCGAATACGTTATGCCGGTGGAAAGCCTTTTACCCCTAAGACCTATAGTCAGCGCTATCGAAAATGGTATGTAGACGCCAACCAGGACTATAACACCGAGCGAATGGATGATTATCTTCGTTTCGATATCATGATCCTACAACGCTTCTACTATGAGAAGGTAAACCTGGTGGCCTTCTGGGATATCATGAACGTGATGAACCGTGATAATCCCTGGGATTATGTCTATAATGCAGATGGCACCAAAGATATAGCGCTCCAGTATAAGACCTTCCCTATTGGTGGGGTTACGCTGGAGTTTTGAGGAAGAGTTTTTCTGCTATTCGGCTATGCCGTGACAGGCAGATCTTCGCGGATGGATAATGATTTGTTGACCGTCCAGACTGGGATTCGAGTCCCTGCCTGGAGTGTCATAAACCGATTTACTTGTAATATTCCTTCAGATAATCCTCGACCATACGTGTGCCGGTAAACTGCACACCGGTTTTGATTGATTCGCGGATCAAGCTGAGCCACTTTTGGGGATTATCATAATAGGTTGGAATAACCTGCTCTTCCAGGATACGGTAGAGGTGATCAGCATCAGCCGCATCATTGGCATGCTCGGGATCACCAATGGCCCAGCCGTTGACTCCATCCCGGCAACCCTCAGCCCACCAGCCATCCAGAATAGATAGATTCGGAGCTCCATTCAGAGTGGCTTTCATGCCGGATGTACCGGATGCTTCATTAGGCCGTAAGGGCGTATTCAACCAGACATCCACACCAGCTGTGATCAAATTCCCTAGCCACATATTGTAGTTTTCCAGGAAAATGATCTTCACATCACCTAATAATTCCCTGGCCTGAATAACGATTTCCTTCAGGATCTCTTTGCCATGATCGTCACGAGGATGGGCTTTCCCGGCAAAAACGAACTGGATCTTATTGCCCTTTGCCAATCGAACCAATCTTTCCTTATCATGAAAAATAAGACGGGCCCGCTTGTACTCGGCAGCTCGACGGGCAAACCCAATGGTCAATGTTTTGTAGGCCAAAGCCCTCTGGGTCTGAGAGTTGGCATAATCCAGCAAGAATTTCTTCTGGCCCCGACGCGCAAAAAGAATCGCTTCGTCTGGGACAGAATCTATTTCCAGTAAACGGGTAGGATCCTCACGCCAACCGGGCAAATAGTCATCAAAGACTTCACGAAAGATCTTCCCCACCCAATAACGGTGAAATACTCCGTTGGTTACATGGCCAATTTTAAAGTCAGGGAATTGCTTCCGGGCTACCTCACCATGTAAGTCAGATACGCCATTGGCACTGCGACTAAAGTAAAGTCCCAACTCAGTCATGTGAACCCGACTATTTACCACCAGGGAGGGTAATTGCAGGTCAGCAGGTAACAGATCACCAATCAGTTTTCTGACCCGATCGGCAGCAAAATGATCATGACCGGCAGCTACTGGTGTATGAGTAGTAAAATGGCAGCGTTTTCTTACTTCTGCTTCGTTGCAATCAAACTCATTAAGTAATTCCAGTGTGAGAAAAGAACAGTGTCCTTCGTTCATGTGGTAGGTGCTAAAATCTTTGTAGCCCATTTTCCTCAAAGCCCGGATTCCACCAAACCCCAGGACCGCTTCCTGAAGAATCCGGTGATCTTTTCCGCCAGAATAAAGCCGTAGTGTGATCTTTCGATCATCAGCATGATTCGCCTCAACATCAGTATCCAGCAATAGGATATCAATTGTATTGCCACTAATTCCCTCAAAAGCATACTTCCACACCTGGATTTGGACATCCCTCCCCCTGAGGGGCAGAGTAAGAATCCCGTCCAATTTTTCCAGTAATGGATTAGGCTCAAAACGGGGATAGATCTCAGTCTGATTTCCATCCTCATCCATGCGCTGCTTAAAATAGCCCTCTTTATACATGAGAGTTACTGCAACCATGTTCACGTTGAGATCAGCGGCTGATTTTATGTGGTCACCAGCTAAAATTCCCAGACCTCCACTATAGGTGTGGAGACTGGGTGAAATTCCTATTTCGGCACTGAAGTAGGCTACAGTGGCTTGATTATTTGACATTTATTCCTCATGATATTTAGTAAACTTTGACGATCCCGTAAAAAGTTCCTCTCGCAGAGACGCAAAGTGTTGATAATTAAGAGTATAACCACTGTTTGCATAGATGGCTATTTTCATTGATGTAAGGGTGATATTCATGTTCTGTCGTACACTTTTGCGAAGCCGTCAACTTTTTTATATAATTCCATTTTTTTTAAATATCCGCTATTTGTCTTTGCGGGAAACATAGAGACGAAGCAATCTCCGAGTCGAGATCGCCGCGGTCATACTTCCCTCGACTTCGCTCGGGATGACGAACGCTAGAACCGTCATCCGGAGCACCTCATCCCCATTCAGAACATGCTTCGTCGAAGAATAAATCTGAGATATAACTATTACATATATTTCTATTTATCAACACGTTGCGCCTCTGCGAGAGGTGTTTTTTTTTATGATTGTCACTATTCTATTTAAAATTATCAATACTCAGAACCAGTTTAGTCTCGAAAATCTCACCTGGTTTTAGATCCAG
>JAOZSM010000296.1 GCA_029939675.1 Fidelibacterota bacterium | reverse complement strand
GCGGAGACCGTCTTCGGCATAGGCAGGCGCTCTGCTCGCGAAGACGTATAGCACGCAGTATGATGTTTAAGTGGTATTACAGATATTTTCTTATAAGTATCAGTTTTGAACTGGGTCCACGTTTAGAATAATAGCTAAATTCAAAGCATTACCATGGGGTATTTTTTGACTATTAACCCTCCTCAACTTCCCAGTTCCACTCACCCTTTTCGTTCACCCAGAAATCTGCATCCTGGCCTTCGTTCCAATAGCATCTAATTTTATATTCGATCCCATCATAACTGCGATAATCGTAATATTTACTTAGAAAATAGGTTCCTCTAAGGGTTGCGTTTGGAAAATCATTCCAGTCTGACCCGACTACATTCTCCCAAACCGGCGTAATCGGAAAATGCCCCTCTTCACCATAAAATATTCTTAAATAATCTTTTACATAGCCCATGGTCACCATTACTTCAGAGCGTTTCGCATTTTCGACATTGTTATTATAAACGGGGATAGCGACAGCACTGAGCACCCCAACAACGACAATTACGATGACCAATTCGACCAGGGAGAAACCCTCAGAATATTTCCATTGATTTTTAATATTGGATTGCACCCTGCCGGTTGCTCCTTAAAATATTTAATTTGCCTAAATATAATTTACAGGGCAATCACAAGTGAAACAATTTATTAAACTGGCCCAAGATAGCCGAATGAGCCCATGTTCGTCATCCCGAGCGGCTTGTGGGGGCGTAGTCGATAGGCGTAGACCCAAGTCGAGGGATATATAGCTTGAGATCAAAGTATCAGAAGATGGAACATACGAATAATATAGGCCGGTTTAATAATGTGCAGTGAAAAGGAAAAAGATGCCGGAGTTATTTCCACTTTAGAACTGTAGGAAGAATTAAACCTGCACTCAATTTCCGCACTTTTTCACGTTTTACAGTACTTGTTGCTTTTCACAAAAAATTGATCCGCGCCAATCTGCGTATATCCGCGGCAAAAAATAATTTTAGACCGTCCAGCACTTCCTACCGGACTCTCCTTGCCATTCCTCCCCCACCCTTTAAATTCAATCCATCTTTTCCATTTACAGGGAATAATTATCATATTTGAGTCTGATACTACCGAATAGTGAGCTTGACCTAATGAACGCCGAAAAACAAAAACTCGAACAACAACTCTGGAATATCGCCAATACCCTCAGGGGTAAAATGGGCGCTGATGATTTCAGAGACTATATCCTGGGATTCATTTTCTACAAATATCTCAGCAACAAGATGCACGCCTACGCTAATCGCATTCTGAAACCGGATGGTTTGACCTATAGAGAGCTGGATGAGGATAATCCCATTGGTCAGGAATACCTGGAGGCTATCCGGGCAGAAGCCCTGGATACCCTGGGCTATTTCCTGAAACCTTCAGAACTATTTAGTGAAATGGCTCGCCGGGGCAATGCTGATGGCAAGAGTAAATTCATCCTGGATGATCTCACCAAAGTATTGAACAATATTGCCCAGAGTACCATGGGTACGGAGAGTGAAGAAGACTTTGACAATCTGTTTGAAGACCTGGACCTCACCAGCTCCAAACTGGGTAAAGGTGAAAATGCCAAGAATGACCTGATCGTTAAAGTACTCTCCCATCTGGATCAAATTGATTTCAAGCTGGAAGATACGGAAGCAGATGTCCTGGGTGATGCCTATGAATATCTCATTGGTCAATTTGCTTCTGGTGCTGGTAAAAAAGCAGGTGAGTTCTATACCCCTCAACAGGTCAGTATGATTCTGGCCAAGATCGTCTCAACCGGCAAGACCAAGCTCAAAAGTGTTTATGATCCGACCTGTGGCTCTGGATCGTTGTTATTGCGGGTGGCCAAAGAGGTTGATGAAGTTGCTGGTTTTTATGGCCAGGAGAGTAATCCCACTACTTACAACCTGTGCCGCATGAACATGATCATGCATGCTGTGCATTATCGTAAGTTTGATATCAAGAACGAAGACACCCTGGAACACCCCCAGCATGTTGATGACCGCTTTGAAGCCGTGGTAGCTAATCCACCCTTCTCAGCCAAGTGGAGTGCCTCCCCCCTGTTTATGAGTGATGACCGTTTCGCCTCCTATGGAAAACTGGCCCCCGGTTCCAAGGCTGACTTTGCCTTTGTCCTGCACATGGTCCACCAACTCACCGAGGATGGCACCATGGCCTGTGTCTTACCCCATGGGGTTTTGTTCAGAGGAGCAGCCGAGGGTCATATCCGTAAGGTTCTGATTGAGGAACGGAATTACCTGGATGCCGTGATCGGCTTACCGGCCAACATTTTTTATGGCACCAGTATCCCCACCTGTATTCTGGTTTTGAAAAAGAACCGGAACGATCCAAAGAATATCCTGTTCATCGATGCCTCTCAGCATTTTGAGAAGGTCAAGACTCAGAATATGCTCAGACCTGCGGATATCGAAAAGATCATCACGACCTACCGGAATCGCATCACCGAGGACAAGTACAGTTATGTCGCTGAATTATCTGAAGTGGCTGAGAATGATTACAATCTGAATATCCCTCGCTATGTGGACACTTTTGAGGAAGAGGAAGCCGTTGATCTGGAAGCTGTGGCAAAGGAATTGAAGCAGTTGGAGCTGGATATGCAGGAAACGGATATGGAGATTGCCGATTACTGCAAACAGTTGGGTATTGAAGCTCCTGTTCAGCGAATGGACAAAAAATAGTGTTTGTCCGCAGTGTCTCAGTAGCCCACGACTTAAGTCGTGGGTTGCTAGAGCCGAACAAACTGATCAACCGTTTTAACGGTTTAATTGTTAATCACCAAATAGTCACGCACTGAGTGACCAATTGAATTATCCCCAATATACCAACCTGTACCCAAAATGGAACGCAGTGCCTGCCGAATTGAAAATGCTTATCCCAAACCCTGACCACACAGTAGCGACCTTGCACGCAAGGTCCCTCTCAACCCTAAGACACCAAACGCATAGTGGGAAAATACATACAACGGATGCTGAGATTGCTGATTACTGCAATCAATTAGGGATTGAGGCACCGTTCTGATATGATACCTAATCTTCGGTTTCCTGGGTACTATAAACCTTGGTACAAAAAAAAGCTTCAAGACATTACAAAAATTAATCAAGGTCTTCAGATACCCATATCTGAGAGGTATACAGAAGAGATTGATGAAGGTTATTTCTATATTACTAATGAATTTTTAAAAGAAAATTCAAACAAACGATATTACATAAAAAATCCGTCACAATCAGTATTGTGCAGTGAAGAAGATATTCTCATGACAAGAACTGGGAATACGGGTCAAGTTGTTATTGATGTTGCTGGTGCATTTCATAATAATTTTTTTAAAATTAAGTATTCTGAAAATATTTCAAGATTATT
>JAOZSM010000295.1 GCA_029939675.1 Fidelibacterota bacterium | reverse complement strand
CTTCTTTATAGGTGATCCCATTGTCATCCAACCACATGATTGATGGAATGCCCTTGAATTCAATCCGGAGCTTGTTCAAAATGAGTTTCTCACCGGCAATTATTTGTAATTCTTTGCCCTCATGAGAAATAACAACATCCGCCATTTCATTGGACATGGGGTCATAAGCCGGTACACGGATTGTTTCCCCCTGAAGGATACCTTTGCTGGCCACCATGGGTTGGATAGCTGTGTAAGTATAAAGATCCCCTGGAACTTCAATTTCCCGACGACTGGTATCCTGCCCCTGAATGAAATCCAGGGTCATTACCGTGCCTTGTTTTTTTCCTGTGATATGGGTGGAGTATTGATCAGATACCATCCAGAAACTGAAGGAATGCAGTCGGAACAGGGTATCCATAACAGCCTTATTCTCCAGATGGATTTCCGATTCCAGGCCACCGAAAACAATATTCAAGTGAGTGGAACTTGTTATTCTGTAGCCTGCAAGGCCCTTGTTTTCTATGGAATAGACCGTGTGACCCATTTTCCGACCATCATGGTAAATATTCATCCATTCTGATTCACTGGGCAATTCTCTAAGGCCGGTTTCAAGGGAAAGATAATCAGCAGAGCCCCCCTGAAAATAGCGGTTATAAACAAGACGACCGGAGAGAGCTATCCACAAGGTGATCAACAGAAAAAGATATAAGCGACGCTTCATCTGTACTCAGTATTTTTTGACTATGAATACAATGACAAGCGAGGCAAAATATTTGTCTTTTTGAGGCATAATAGTGGCAAATTTAGACGCAAAAAGTCAGATTCAAAGTCAGAGTATTTTAGGCCTGTAATACCAATTTCAATTCAAGCGAGGCCATAACTAACCCACCCTTTCCCCTCCCAAAAGGGGACTTGGCTCGCCTTGCGGCTCACTTATTAAATATCCAAGATGGACAACATGGAACTGAATATGGTATAAAAGGGAAGTAGTGATACAAACCGGAGCTCGGGAAAAGGGGCAATGGCTTCATCATAAGAAAAAGCTAAATTAAAGCCTGACACTAAAATTCAGGGTCCATTTTCTCTGGTTGAAATAATTCTGCTCATCCTTGGAAGAAAGCAGGTTCAATGCGGTCAACCCGATCACATATTCTTTTTCTGCGAGTATGAGCTTGAAGGAGGAATATAGATTCAGGTTTTCACGACTGGGTAACTCAGTTACAATCCAATTTATATTATCAACACTTCCACCATAAAACTGTTTACCCTCATGAAAATACTGTAACCGTAGGGTGCCTCGGTGATGATTCAGATCTACCTCGACTACATCCCTGAATTTGGGTTTATTGGGAAAGATGGTATAGGATGAGATATTCAGCCTAGAAGTCCCTGCCAGCAGTCTCAGCCTGTCGTTTAACAATGAAGACATGATTGACATCTCAAAACCACCCAGTTGGGTTGAGGGCATATTGAGCGGGGTTGGCAGGGCTCTGGGTATTTGCTTATAATAAATTTTATCACTGTATCTATTCTTAAAAATAGATGCCTGGACATCAATATTTTCGAGAATCGATTGCTGATTTACGGATTGGATGCTGGCCTGCAATCCAAATTCTGAAGAGGAATTCAGCTCCGGAGTTAAAGGTGAATCCTGATAAATAACAATAGTTGTATGATCCCGGAGATAGAGATCATTCATACTGGGATATCTAAGATTGGTACCAGCAGTGTAGAATAATTGGTACCTGAGGTTCTTCTGTTTCTTGCTCAGAGTGACCCCGCTGCGCCTGGAAACCTGCTTGTGGTTATCTGATATTGTTTCATTGATATAGTTCACACTGTCGAAAAAGGCTTTATGGGTTTTATCCAGCTCAATATTATCGTAGCGAAAACTCGTATTAAGTTCAATGAAATCGACAAAGGGAACTTCGATCTCCGTTCGATATTTAAAAATATCTGTTAGAGCTATCCATTTCTGGGTGAGGGCAATCTCGTGGTGTTCATCATGAGCCCAGGTCACATTCCTGGTTGTAGAAACGCCGCTAAAAAAATCCTGCTTCATTTCAAGCTTCACCAAATTTATGATTGCTTTTGACACCACTTTGCTTTCGATTGAAGCCAATTCTGTTTGTTCATCAATAATATTCGAAAATTCAAATCTTGGATCTGTCAAATCACTTAACTGGTCGCCCTTGTTGCGCTTTAACAGTTGAACTGTCGTATTCATAACACCAAATAGATCACCAGAGTACTTGAGCTGTGTATATGTATCAGAAAGTTGTTTCTCATAACTAGTCCAGGGATCAACTGTTTCTGCGATATCGATATGATTAAAAGAAAAGCTATTCGTGGAATCTTTGAGGGCATAGGAAGCGTAAAGGTTGATGAACTCTCTTTGTGATGTGATCTCATCATTATAGTACCCCAGCGGTAAATGTTCCTGTCCTGAATAGGTCAGGCGAGTCCGGAGCGAACCAAGTTGGAGAACATCTGATACACTAAATGATTTGAGATGCCGATCAGTCGTTTGATAATTCATTGAGATTCCGGATGCTCCACTTTGAACCGGTTTAAGAAGAAGGACCCCGCCAAAGGCTCCTGATCCGTATCTCAATGTTCCAGCCCCCTTGATTATGGAAATGGATTCGATATCATTAAGATTCAGCCAGGACAGGTCAAACCCTCCGGCATAACTTGAATTTAGGGGAATTCCGTCATAAATGATTAACACTTCGTTGGCATTGCTGCCCCGAATTGATATTTCGTGCTTCCCCGTCACACTCTCATCAACAACAACTGATGGGTCCCGTTGCAGGGCTTCTTTAATCTCAATACTGCCCTGATTCACTAGTTCCCTGGTTCTTAATACAGTAATTATGGATGGAAGATCTGCTTGCTCCCATTCAAGCTTGGAGGAAACCACTTCTACTTCTCCAAGCGAAAGCACATCGGGCTGTAATTGAATAACCTGCAATACCAATACTTCCGAATAGCTCAGTGTTGTATCTAAATATCCCATATACGAGAATTTTAGTTCGCGGTTTTGATGATTAGAATCCAGAAGAAAATAGCCGTTCAAGTCTGTATTCATTCCTTCCACGGTTCCAACAATTGTAATATTTACACCAGGAAGAGGTAGGCCTGTTTTTTGATCTACAACCAGGATATCTGCACCCAGGCCAAAAGACTGGGCCAACAGAAGGAGCACTGTTATCAGTTTATTTTTATGTTTTTTAATACCTACCCCCAGGCTATAAATAATACGGGTAGCATGTCCCTAAGGACTCATTACTGACAAAACAAACAAGTTTTACTTCCTGGCTATTATACCAAATTGACTTCAGAGCGCGCGCCATAATTACACCCTTCGAGAGCCTCAGGGAGACCAGCTATGTGTCTTGCTGAGGCTCTCGAAGTATGACACATAG
>JAOZSM010000294.1 GCA_029939675.1 Fidelibacterota bacterium | reverse complement strand
GGGTTCATAAATATCAACACTCTGCGAGAGGAACTCTTTGCGAAATCGTTAATAATAACTCTCCGAATTAGATTGCCTAAGTTGTCAGTATTAATTATTTTTAATATAATTGAAAAGATTGTCAGCCTTATTAAAAACAATGCACCCGCGATTCATTGTAACTGCAAGTGCAGGATCATTGGAAATCATTCATCAGAACCTATCACTATTCAATAAATCTATTTATATAACAGGGAGTATGTGACATGAAAAAATCTTTAGCTACCATGATTCTCATCGCAATGGCCTGGTCTATGACCCTGGCTGCCAATAGCACGGTCGCTGGAAAATGTATGACCTGCCATAAGGATAAAACACCGGGTATGTATAAGCAGTGGCTGGGTTCCAATCACGCTTTGCACAATATCACTTGCTATGATTGCCACTCGGCTGATCCTAAAGACGCCGATGCCTTTAAACATGAAGGCGCCTGGATCGCTACCCTGGTAACCCCCAAAGATTGCGGACAGTGCCATCCCCAGGAGACCAAAGAAGTCTCTGAATCATATCATGCAACTGCTGCTGAGATCCTGGACTCCAAAGATGCTTATCTGGCTCATGTGGCTGGTGGTAATCCCATTGCAGTGGTTGGCTGCGAAACCTGCCATGGGTCTAAAGTTAAGATCGACCCCAGTTCACCCAATAAGCTCTCCAAACTTTCCTGGCCCAACTCTGGAATTGGCCGCTTAAATCCAGATGGATCCAAGGGTAGCTGTACAGCTTGTCACACGCGCCATGCCTTTGATAAAGCCCAGGCTCGTCAACCAGAAGCTTGTTCAAAATGCCATTTGGGTCCAGACCATCCTCAAAAAGAGATTTACGAAGAATCCAAACATGGGAATGCTTTCTACACCAATATTGATAAAATGAATCTGGATTCTGATAAATGGGTGGTAGGTGAAGACTATTACATTGCACCCACTTGTGCCACCTGCCACATGTCAGCCACCCCGAATCAAAAGTTCACCCACGATG
Organism: Fidelibacterota bacterium; assembly: GCA_029939675.1. Lineage (GTDB taxonomy): Bacteria > Fidelibacterota > UBA8477 > UBA8477 > JABMPR01 > JABMPR01. The sequence goes on along the minus strand of JAOZSM010000294.1, from coordinate 2,403 downwards.
TGGGGCAAAGGCTCTCTTGGACCTTGCGTCCGCCCATCTCAGCGCGTAAGGATAACTGGCAGCAGAAAAAACAGAATATGCAGGATGTTTGTGCTGCCTGTCATGAAAATCAATTCGTCGAAAATTTTTACTACCAATATGATGCAGTGGTAAGACTCTATAATGAGAAATTTGCCAAACCAGCCACCGAGATCATGAAGCTGTTGAAGAAGAACAGTCGCCTGGAGCGTCAGGCTGCCTTCAGCAACAAGATCGAATGGGTCTACTGGGAATTATGGCATCATGAGGGTCGTCGAACTCGACATGGTGCTGCTATGGCAGGCCCAGACTATGCGTGGTGGCATGGCATGTATGATGTAGCTCAAAATTTCTATTTCGATTTTTTGCCTGAGGCTCAGCATTACAATGATCCTGAAGTAAATGCCTACATTGAGAAGATGCTCAATGACAACCCCATGCATAGTTGGATCACCCGCAGTACCCAGGAACTGAAGGATGAAATTCGTTCTGGTGAAATGCAAAAGGTTTACGAGGATCTTTTCCAGGAAGATAAATAGGCAGAACCATGAAAATCAGCAGACGTTATCTGCAATTTATTCAGGGAGTCTCCCAGAATATGATTGGGAAGATCGGAGTGGCCCTGGCTACATCGGCCTTCCTCGTGTTCCTGCTCATGGAAGTGGCCTGGTTCACCGGTTTGGTCACCAATGCCTATATTGGATTGATCTCCTACCTGGCTCTGCCCATGCTATTTATTGTTGGCCTGATTCTCATCCCATTAGGCTGGAAACGTCAACAACAACTCACCGGTAAATCTGGTGCTGATCTACTGAAAGAACAATTCGAAGAGGATGGGGTGAAAGCCGGATTTGCAGGCTCAGGATTATTCCAGACCATTGCTATTCTAACCCTGGTTAACGTGCTCTTCATGGTGCTGGCCAGTACGCAGACCCTGCATTTTATGGATCAGGCCAAGTTCTGTGGAACTGCTTGTCATAGTGTCATGAATCCAGAATGGCAAACCTACCAGGTCTCATCCCACGCCAACGTCAATTGTGTGGAGTGTCATGTAGGTGAAGGGGCCAAAGCGCTGTTGGATTCCAAGGTCAATGGTTTATGGCAAATGGTCAGCTTAAGTTTTAATCTTTATGAGCGTCCCATTCCTACACCGGTACACCAACTCCGGCCTGCTCGCGAAACTTGTGAAAAATGTCATTGGCCAGCCAAACACTACGGTGATGAGCTGATCAAACATGTGAGCTTCACCAATGCTGAGGTCACGCAGCCGCTCTACACGACCCTGGCCCTCAAGATCGATGCTGAGTTAGGATCGGAACAGGTTGGCGTTCATTGGCACATTGCTGAAGGGGTTCAAGTACGCTATGGATCAGTCGATCCTGACCGCAAAAAAATCCAATGGGTTGAAGCAAGCTATCCAGATGGCAGCGTGAAGCACTATCAGAATACTCGAATTGACGCTGAAGCTCCCGTATTAGAAGAACGGGAAATGGATTGTGTGGATTGTCATAATCGGGCTACTCACGTGTACCAGGAACCGGAAACCATTGTGGACCGGATGCTGCAGGAGGGACTAATTGCCACAGACCTCCCTTACATTCGCCGGGAAGCACTGGATGCTTTACGGACTTCCGCTCCGGATAAGAACCGTGGCTTGCAGCAAGTTGCCCGTCACCTACCGGCCTTTTACCAGAAAAATTACCCCGCTATCTATTTCAAACGATTGACTGAATTGCAAAATATCAGTGAGCTCCTCTCCACTGAATATGACCGATATATTCATCCCGATATGAATATTGATTGGGGTGTGTATCCCTCCAACCTGGGACACAAGAATGACTCAGGCTGCTTTCGTTGTCACCATGAGGATATGCAATCAGTTAATGGTCAGACAGTCGCTTATGATTGTACTGTTTGCCATGATATTTTCGCCTACGACAGTAAGTCAACCTTCCAGTTCATGACCGAAGTTGATACCACTGAACTGGAATCAGCTATCCATGAATACTTAAAAATAACTAATTATTAACAGGAGTATAAATGTCAGGAAATGTAACCCTGGACCAGGGTTTAAAATCGGCTACCCCATTTGATCTCACCAATGATATCCAGGTAAATCCCGATGCTATTGTCAGCAAGACCTTAAGAAAATCAGAAAGGCTAAACCTGACCTTGTTTGCTTTTGATAAAGGCCAGGGACTCAGTGGCCATTCCAGTCCCATGGATGCCTATGTTCAGATCCTTTCCGGAAAAATGGAGATTACTATTGGAACCGAAAAGTTCACCCTGGAAGCTGGCCAGATCATTTTAATGCCAGCAAAAGTTGATCATGCTCTGGATGCAGTAGCAGCATCCAAAATGCTGCTCACCATGGTCCAAGTCTAA
>JAOZSM010000293.1 GCA_029939675.1 Fidelibacterota bacterium | reverse complement strand
GCAAAGTGTTGATAATTAAGAATATAGCCCGTGCTTGCGCAAAATCCTATATCTATTGATGTTAGGGTAGTATTCATGTTCTGCCATATGCTTTTTAGGAAGACGTCATTGTTGTAATTACGATTATTCTCAGTGCCACAGGTGTGTGATGAATATTTTACGATAATATTTTGGTATCTTGATTAATCTTATTTAACTATTCGGTCTGAATACTAATTATTTATTAGGAAGTTATTATGCGTTTGATCTTTAGCCTGGCCCTCTTTGTTAGTTTTATGTTTTTCCCGGAAAATCAGCTTTTTGCCCAATCTCGATCTGAATCAAATCAGCTCGTTAAATTTCGAGAGATGCAGATGCAAAGTAAGATTCCCCATGTCTTCCAAACACTTGATATTATTGATGATTATCAAGATGCACTTAAGCCTAATTTTAAAAATACAGCTGACTGTTGGAATGGTATTATAACCAGAGCAGCCAATATCCGAACCGATAGTGTTGCTTTGGGATGGATGCAGGAATATGGATCCAATTCCATGCCCAGCATTGATCAGTTTTCAGGGATGTCGGTTGATTCTGTCGGCAATGTTTACGTTACTGGAACGGGTGACTTTGAATGGCTCACGCTTAAATATAGTTCAACAGGGACACTGTTGTGGAATAGTCAATATGTGGAATCCGGGATCATTGACACTTATGGTGAAGAAATATTGGTTGATTCTGTCGGGAATGTGTATGTCACCGGCTATCGCTGGGGTCCCTTCATAGATTCAGATATTTTACTGATTAAATACGATTCTGAGGGAAATGAACTTTGGGTATCAGAATTTGCAGGAGCAGCTGGTGACAACGATTTTCCCACAACCCTGAAGATGGATGCATCAGGTAATATCCTGATTGGTGGCTACAGCTACAATGCTGATCACGACGCGGATTTTGTAACAATCAAATTTGATAGTGATGGAAACCAGCTTTGGACGGCATTGTTCAATGGAACTGGCTATGCCAATGACTGGATCATTGATATGGCAATTGATGGCGCTGATAATGTTTATGTCGGTGGGGTCAGTAGAGGCGAATATACAGATGATGACTATGCTATCCTGAAGTACAATTCAGCGGGTGAAAATGTTTGGGTGTCGGGTTATGATGCTGAGATCAATAATGTGGACTGGCTCACCGGTCTGGCTATCGATTCGCTGGGGCAGGTCTATGCCAGTGGTGTCAGTGTGCACTATGAGGGATACCTTGACTATCTGACACTCAAATTGAATCCTGATGGATCTGAAGCCTGGACTCAGCGCTATAATGGTTCTGTTGATGGCGATAACTGGTCCTCGGATATCGTCGTGGATCAAAATCTTAATGTTACTGTAACCGGAGTTAGCTTTGCCATAATGAGTGGCTTTGATTTTGTTACCATTCAATATGATTCTACTGGACTGGAATCCTGGCAGGCTCGCTACACAAGTATTTTAACTTATGGTTATGATGAGGCCACAACCATGCTGATTGACGGGAATGGGGATATTGTGGTAACGGGAATCAGTGAATCTGCTAATGGAACAGATGATTTTGTCACCTTAAAATACGATAGCCTGGGTGTTGAACAGTGGTTGACTCAATTTCATGGTGGGGATGATATGGATGATGTCCCCTTCTACCTGGCTATTGACGATTCAGCTGGAATCAGTGTGGCCGGACGCGCAGATTCACCAGCTTCTGCGGAAAACTTTTCGGTAGTACAATACACCTCATCAGGTACTGAAAGTTGGAATAGTCAATATGATGGTCCTGGAAACAGTCGGAATACTGGCACGATCGTAGCAAACGATGCTGAAAGTAATGTTATCATGGCAGGTGTAAATTATAGCCCGGCCACAAAAGCGGATTTCTCGCTGATAAAGTATGACTCCATCGGAACTGTTGAATGGATTAGCGAGTACAATGGGACTGCTGATTTGGATGACATTCCCCTGGCACTTACTACTGATCCAGCTGGCAATATCATTGTCACCGGGTACACAGAGAACCTTGATACAGACCGGGATATGACCACCATCAAATATTCACCGGATGGTACACAACTTTGGGTCGCCATATACGATGGCCCGGCAAGTGGGCTGGATGAGTCACGGGCGATTACCACTGATTCTGAGGGAAATATATATATCACCGGTTTTAGCAGCGGAACGTTGACGAATTATGATTACACGACAATTAAATATGATGCACTGGGTACCGAAGTGTGGGTGGCCCGGTTTGTTGGCCCCAATTATGGCTCAGATGTGGCAAATGATATCATCATCGATAGTGACCATAACGTATATGTCACTGGAGGCAGTTTTCGGGCGGGGATGAACCAGGATTATGCAACCATTAAGTATGATGCCGCTGGTAATGAGGTTTGGGTCTCCCGGTATAACGGACCAATAAATTTTGATGACATAGCCACGGCAATCAGACTTGATTCCGGTGGAAGTGTTTATGTTACGGGCACTAGCACTGGGTCGAATATCAGTAAAGATTATGCCACGATAAGATATTCTCCAAACGGTGTTGAGTTATGGGTTGCCCGTTATGATGGTACAGCAAATTTTGATGATGAAGCCCTGGATCTGGTGATTGATCGCTATGGTCGTTCAGTTGTCAGTGGATCCAGTTATGGATTGGATAGCGGAATGGATTTTGTCACCATTAAATATGATGCATTAGGTGAAATCGTGTGGCAAGTCCGGTTTAATGGCAGCGGGAATGGTGATGATACTTACGGGGCTATGATCGGCGATGGCGTCGGTAACATCTACGTCACTGGTCAGACATCGTCAATATCAGGAGGGATGAATTATGCCACCCTCAAATATGATTCGGATGGTGATCTGATTTGGACTGAGGAGTTCAGCGGAAGTGGCTATTCCTGGGACGAATCTGCAGATATTGCAGTTGATTCACGAGGAACTGTTTGGGTGACAGGAACGTCCCACTATTTCCTCCTGGGTGATTATGACTGGAGTCGGGCTATGACCTTGCAGTATTTACAACCAGAGTATCCCGTATCAACTATGAGTGTTTTTCCCCAAGAATTTATTTTGGAACAGAATTTTCCAAACCCTTTTAATCCCTATACAACCATCCGTTATAGTCTGGCGGTTCAATCTGTGGTTACCTTGAGAATCTTCGATTTGCTCGGACAGGAAGTAATTACTCTCAAAGACACCCAACAGGCCGCTGGCTATTACCAATTGGCTTGGGATGGTTTTAATCAATCTGGTCATAAAGTTAACACAGGTGTGTATTTTTGCCGGTTAGAAACAGCTAATTTTAGCCAAACCATTAAGATGGTCTATCTGCAATAAAAACCACAAACGCAAGTTTGACGATCCCGTAAAAAATCCCTCTCGCAGAGAACACAGAGGCGCAAAGTGT
>JAOZSM010000292.1 GCA_029939675.1 Fidelibacterota bacterium | reverse complement strand
TATTCAGAGACCGGAATCAAGCTCAAGTATAAGCCGACCCACAACAGCACAGCGGTGCCCGGGTAAAGAGGCGGTTTTTTGGGAGTTTTTATGGGAGCAAGCACTTCAGGTTCTTTCTTCAGCTTAAAGCATTAAATCCGATTCTGCAAGGAAAACAACAATAACTATTAACAGCGTCAAATATTAGGCTGGTTCAACACCTATAAACAGTTAATTATTCCACCTGATTTACCTTTTTGTGAAAGGTGCGCCCAAAAGAAAATCGTCTTTTCAACAGGGTTATCCAGGGCTACTCTAAAATTAACTGCAGCCTGCAAAACGGGATAAGCACATTCCTTAATAAAAGAACCCAAAATGGTCCAGGAATGCTTATACTCTGACGAACAAATGAGGAATAATGAATGAAATGTCCCTATTGTGCAGAAGAGATTCAGACTGATGCTGTTTTGTGCCGTTATTGTTTTGCAGAAAAACAAAACGGTATCTGGATTCGACCACCCACAATAGTAAGAAATGAAGCCCCTGTCCACGGTTCCCGCTTCACTATCCGAACAGCTGCATTCTTTTTCTTTCTTTCTGCTGTAGTTGAACTCTTTTCTGTGGCTGATACGGTTCCGCTATTTGGAGCAAATCGGGATGGCGTCGTAGCTTTGATTTATCACCTGCTATTTATAGGGCTTTACTCTGGTATCGGCTTCAGTCTTTGGACTGGAAAAGCGTGGGGGCCGCGCTTTATTCTTGCTGGATCTGTTTTTTATACACTGGATCGCATGCTTTACCTTTTGGGTGGACAGGCTGCCGCAAAGGTAATGGAGCAGTACGGTACGTTTCTGGGACCGGAGGGCCAGGGAATGATAACCTGGGTGATGGCTCTCATCACCGGGGCAACACTGGCAGGCTGGTGGGGTTTTGTTATATACCTCTATTTCAAGCGCGATTATTTTGAAACGAGTGATTCCAAATAAATGGAACAGGAGCCCTTTCCAGCATGAGCCTGGTTGAATACGGCTGGAATAAATACTGGTCTAAACAGTTGTCAAAAATAAGCGGTGTTTCAGGTATTCCTGCTCGTGTGATATCGGAACATCGTGATCGTTACACCGTTCATTCTGACCAAAAAGACTTTTCTGCTCGAGTATCCGGCCGGATTAAACACCAGGCCTCACGATCCGATGATTTTCCCGCAGCCGGTGATTGGGTGGTTATTGACCCACGTGGTACAGGAAATGAAGCCATTATTCAGGCCATTCTACCCCGAAAAACAAAGTTTTCCCGTAAAACGGTGGGCAAGCGTACCAAGGAACAAATTATTGCTGCCAATCTTGATGCCGTTTGGATCTTGTCCTCATTTGACTTCGATTTAAATCCCGCTCGCCTGGAACGCTATATCACTCTGGTTGTAGAAAGTGGTGCAAAACCGGTTTTATTATTAACTAAGGCAGATCTTTCGACTGACCCCGCCACTATTGTTTCCGACCTTGCGGTCAGGCTGGTAAATGTGCCCGTTTATGCTGTGAGCGTGGTTGATTCGCTTGGCATTGAAGCTCTAAAAAGTTTTCTAGAGCCAGGTACAACTATCGCTTTGCTGGGTTCTTCCGGTGTTGGGAAATCAACCCTGATTAATCACCTGGCTGGTAGTGATATTATGCACACCGCCCCCGTAAGAGAGAAAGATGGCAAGGGACGCCACACGACCACCCGTCGGGAATTGGTTTTATTACCCAATGGTGGGCTGCTCCTGGATACACCGGGTATGCGCGAACTCCAACTCTGGGGTCCTGAAGAAGCCCTGGAAAAAGGATTTGCTGATATTGATCGAATTGCAGAGAAATGCCGTTTTTCCAACTGCTCTCACGGGTCGGAACCAGGCTGTGCTGTTCAAATTGCTTTAGACCACGGAGAATTATCCCCTGAGCGGATTGAAAACTATAAAAAGCTCAGGGAAGAACTCATCCTCCTGGAGCGCAACCTGGAAGTTCGAACAGGTATTACAGACAAACAACGCCGGAAAACGTATATCCGGGAGCCAAGCCACAAGTTCAAAGATATTTCGTAAGTGTTTTCTGATTGAATTAGAATAATTATTAGAACAAGAAAAGATACCACCCTAAACCGGAGTCGGAAAAGAATAATGCAAGAACCCCAAAAGCAGAATAAACCCAGATCTAAAAGACATCAACCTCGCGGATTAACTATTTTATATGAAGATGATCACATCCTGGTTGTTGATAAAGTCAGTGGTCTTTTAACCATGAGTAATGCAAAAGAGCGAGATCGGACGGCTTATTTTGCCTTAAATAATTATGTTCGTAAAGGGAACACCAAATCCCGCAAACGAATCTATATCGTTCACCGCTTGGACCGAGACACTTCGGGCGTGCTGGTTTTTGCTAAAAGCGAGCCCCACAAGCGATTTTTACAGGATAAGTGGTCTGGGTTTTCTAAAAAATACTATGCAGTTATCCATGGAGTAATGGAACAAAAGGAAGGTATTCTTTCATCCTATCTTGCTGAGAACGTTGTCCATCGCATGTATGCTGTAGATGACCCTAAAAAAGGAAAGTTGGCTCGAACGGGATACAAGGTGATGAGAGAGTCAAAGCGCTATAGTCTGGTAGAAATAGATTTGCTCACCGGTCGGAAAAATCAGATCAGGGTCCACTTTGCTGATGCTGGTTGTCCTGTCGTTGGGGATAAGGTTTATGGTGATAAAGATAAAGGAGTCAAACGCTTAACGCTTCACGCAGGAACCATGACAATCTTGCATCCTCAAACCAAAGAACAGGTTACTTTTGAAGCGCCCCTGCCAGTATTTTTCAACTCGCTTCTTAATAGATAGAAGATTGACCACGCAAGTATAGCAATAGGAAAATCCATGACTAACAATGATGTTATCCGCCGCATACGATATATCTTTGATTTCAGTGATTCGAAAATGATGCAAATTTTTGGTCTTGCGGATAAAAAGGTTTCCCGGGCAGAGATCAGCGCTTGGCTTAAAAAAGAAGAAGACCAAGGTTTTGTGGTTTGTTATGATGATGAGCTCGCCGCATTTTTGAATGGTTTGATTGTCAGTAGGCGTGGCCCGAAGGAAGGACCGGCACCCCAGACAGAACAGAGACTGAGCAATAATATCATTCTGAAAAAGATCAAAATAGCGCTCGATCTAAAAGCAGAAGACTTACTCGAAATTCTTGAATTAGCGGGTATTAGTGTAAGCAAGTATGAACTAAGTGCTTTCTTTAGAAAACCAGAACATAAACATTACCGCCCCCTGAGAAATCAAATTCTACGCAATTTCCTTAAAGGCTTACAACTTAAATATAGGGACATCTAAAACTAAAGGATAAAAACTTGCCTTACCCAACTTAAAGAATAACCTACCCCTATACCCCTATACCCCTATACCCCTATACCCCTATACCCCTATACCCCT
>JAOZSM010000081.1 GCA_029939675.1 Fidelibacterota bacterium | reverse complement strand
ATTTCTTTTTCAGAAGGTCTGGCTTCCCGCTTGAAAAAGCCACCTGGAATTTTACCACCAGCATAGCTTTTTTCACGATATTCTACTTGAAGCGGAAAATAATCCCGCGTATTGTCTTCATGCTTTGATGCAGTTGCTGCAACTAAAACTGCAGTCTCACCATACATGGCGAGTACAGAGCCACCAGCTTGTCGGGCCATACGACCAGTTTCAAGACTAAGCGTACGTCCGCCCAGCATCATTTCTTTTTTAATCAAAATTTCTCCAATTCCTATTTACGTATACTAAGCTTTTCGATTAAAGCTTTGTATTTGGCCATATCACTTTTCTGGATATAGCGTAGCAGACGACGGCGCTGCCCGACCATTTTTAACAAACCACGACGACTATGGTGGTCTTTCTTAAAGGCTTTCAAATGCTCAGTCAAACTACGGATCTGAGTTGTGAGAATTGCTACCTGAACGCTTGTGGAACCGGTATCTTGCTCATTTTCACCATATTCTTTGATGAGAGCGGCCTTTTCTTCTTTTGTTATTGACATGTGTCCTCCTTCAGACATCTCGATAATTTTCGATTATCGCTATACATGTTTTCTTATCATTTTCTAATTGTTCTATTAAATCATCCACACTGGAAAATTTCTTTTCATCTCTCAATTTCTGTAAGAATTCAAGGGTAACCTCAGCTCCATACAGATCTTCTTTCCCTTTGGGAATGTTAAAGAGATTCACTTCGATAGTGACCTCATCATCATTCTTGAAGGTGGGTCTTACGCCAATATTACACATTCCAAAGCTGGCAAATTCAGCTGTTTTTACCCGACTAAGGTAAACACCCTGATTTGGTAGCAACTTGTTCCCCTGGAGTGGTTCAACATTTGCCGTAGGGAAATTCAAACTTTGTCCCCGCTGTTCACCAGGGACAACAGTACCAATAAGGGTATAGGCATGTCCCAGCATTGCGTTGGCCAGATCCAGGCGGTCATGTTGAATATGATCACGAATCAGGGTACTGCTCACAGGCACGTCCTCATTGTTAATGGGACCGACAACACTGATACCATAATCATTCAATTTGCCACGTTGCCTTAACCAATCAGCATCTCCACCGCGGTCATGACCAAACCGGTGATCATAGCCCACCACTAAATGCTGTACGCCCAGGGCGTTCTCCAACACTGTCTCAGCAAATTCATCAGCTGTCATTGTGGAGAAACCCCGATTAAAATCCAACACCAGTAAATAATCTACTGGATCATATTTTTCAATCAAGTAAGCCCGTTCCTCGATCCCGGTAAGTAAGCGGATCGGGCGTCTGTCAGAGCCTCTTAAAAGCTGCTGCGGATGAGGATGAAAGGTGATGATCACTGAAGGGAGCTCACGTGAGTGCGCCTCAGAAATACATTTCCCAATCAAAGCCTGATGCCCACTATGGATACCATCAAAACTCCCGATAGTAACTACACTACCCTTGAGTTCAGGCAAATCTTTTAAGCAGCGGATGATTTCCAATTTTCAATAAACTCAGGTATGCTCAAGGCATCCTCTATGCGATAGTTGCCAATCGCTGTTCTAGTTAATTCTTCTACATAAGCCAAAGTTCCCAATTCACGGGCAATGTCTTCAGCGAGAACCCTGATATAGGTACCCCGTCCACAATTCACTTTGAGACTCAATCGATCATCATCAAATGATAATAGCTCAATACTGTGAATCGTAATCGTCGAGGGTTGACGCTCTACACTCTTACCCTGCCGGGCTAATTTGTACAGAGTCTGACCTTTGATCTTTTTGGCAGAGTACATGGGTGGAATCTGTTGAATCTCACCCTGAAATACGTCTAATGCTGCGATAATCTGTTCTTCATCCAGTTTAGGTACCGGTAGTGATTCAATTATTTTTCCAGTCCGGTCTCCTGTATCCATGAGATGACCCAATTTTATCTCGGCAACATAGGTTTTGGGCATAGCCATGAATTCGCTTTGACGTTTGGTGTTTTTGCCTGTCAATACAATGAGAACGCCTGTTGCAAAGGGATCCAAAGTCCCGGCGTGACCAACTTTTTTAATTCGAGTGGCAGACCGAATCTTTTTAACCACATCAAAACTGGTCCATTCCATGGGCTTATTAATATTAATTATATGTTCTGTCCCGATCATAAATCCTTCATCACTTGATTCATCTTGTCGGTATATTCCAGTGAATCATCTATAAATAGACGCAATTCTGGCACATATTTTAAGGGAACTTCCTGTCCAACATGATAACGGATTTGGCTACTATGTCGCTCCAATGTTTTAAAACTATAAGCGACATCAGCCTCATTACCATAAATTGTAAAATATACGCTGGCCAATCTGAGATCAGGAGCCATTCTTACTCTTGAAACAGAGACAAATCCGGGAGTGGCGTTGGCCAGATTCAAGATCAGGTAATCAGCCACTGCTGCTCTAACAGCTTCAGCAACTCTTTTTTGTCTGGCAATTCCCATATTGTTACTTTATTCGCAGCCTACTTTTTAGGACTTGAATCCAACTTACGCTTAATGATTTCTTCAGTGAAGAACTCAATCACATCACCTACTTTAATCTTATTATAATCGCGCAGTGAAATACCACATTCGTTACCTTCGATGACTTCTTTAGCCTCATCCTTAAAACGTTTGAGTGCGTTCAATTCTCCTCTGAATTTGATCTCACCTTCACGTACCAGGCGAACCTTGGCTGCCCGTCGGGCAACACCTGATATTACCATTGATCCAGCAATAAGACCAATCTTGGGAATTTTAAATAATTCAGTGACTTCGGCTTTACCGATCTCGTTTTCAACAACATCCGGTTCCAGCAGGCCTTCCAGCGCTTGATAAACATCATCTACGGCAGCATATATAACATCATAGTAGCGGATTTCTACATCATCAGCTTTGGCCAGTAGACGGGCATTACTGTCAGCAGTAACATTAAACCCGACAATAATGGCATTTGATGTGGCAGCTAGCAGAACATCTGATTCTTTGATCATACCGATACCACGGTGAACAATGCGCACGGCAACTTCTTTGGTGGACATTTTCATAAAGGAATCAGCTAAGGCTTCAATTGAGCCATCAACATCACCTTTAATAATAAGCGGAACTTCCTTAACTTTACCTTCTGAGATCTGGCGGGAAATTTCATCCAGAGTCATATGACGCATCCGTTTAAAGTCCTGTTCACGACGGATTTCCTGCCTTTGCGTACTGACCTCACGAGCCTCTTTATCATTCTTCATGACAACCAGATTATCACCAGCTCGAGGTACATCACTAAAACCCAGAATTTCAACCGGGGCTGATGGACCTGCGACCTTAATCCGCTTACCATGGTCATCATTCAAAGCCCGTACTCGGCCAGAATAGTCACCACAGACAAAGGAATCTCCAATTTTCAGAGTACCACGGTTCACCAGAACGGTAGCGACCGCTCCAACCCCTTTATCCAGACGGGATTCTACTACAATTCCATGTGCTTTTCCATCCGGTTTAGCTTTGAGATCCAGCATTTCTGCTTCTAATACAATAGTTTCCAGAAGGTCATCTACATTTGTACCGTGTTTAGCTGAGATTTCCACATCAGGATATTTGCCACCCCAACTTTCAACCAGCATACTTCGTTCAGATAGTTCTCGACGAACTCTTTCAGCATCAGCACCTGTTTTATCGATTTTGTTTATGGCAAATATTATGGGAACTCCAGCAGCCTTGGCATGATCAATTGCCTCTATAGTCTGAGGCATAACTGCATCATCAGCTGCTACGATAATGACAACAATATCAGTTACTTGAGCACCACGAGCACGCATGGCGGTAAAAGCTTCGTGACCTGGTGTATCCAGAAATGTGATAGTTTTACCGTCACCAACCGGTACTGCGTAAGCACCAATATGCTGAGTAATACCACCGGCTTCTCCAGCGATGACATTTGCACTTCGTATATGGTCCAGGAGCGATGTTTTACCATGATCCACATGACCCATGATAGTCACGACAGGTGGACGAGGAGCCAGCTCTGACTCATCAAGTTCTTCATGGGCAACTTCCTCTTCCATGATAGAAGCGGTGTCATCCACAAATTCAACTTTGACTTCAAATTCTTCGGCAAGCAGTTCGATAGTATCCTGATCAATTCGCTGATTGATGGTTACCATCATTCCCATATCCATACATTTTCCGATGATGTCGGCTACATCTATCTCTATCAGATCAGCAAAATCATGGACGGACACAAATTCAGAGACACGGTAGACCATGTCCTCTACAGACTCTTCTTTTTTGCCTTCGCGACGCCGTTTCCGCTTTTTCCCTGTATCCAGAGAGGTCATGACCTTCTTGATGGAAGCATCTACCTCTTTTTGATCAAAGACTCTGCGCTTCTTCCCTCTAACCGGCCTACCTTTGGCGGGACCTCCTGCTTTAACCACATGTTTGATCTTACGTTCAATCTTCTTAGCAATGATCTTGTCGACACTGGAAACCTTAGAAGTGGTTTTTGTCCCAGTACCTGGTCTGAGGATGGTCGGCTTGGCTGCTTTTTTGGCAGCTTTTATTTTTTCGAGGTCTGCTCGTTCTTTTTCAGCTTGAGCTTCAGCAAGTTTTCGTGATTCTTCTTCAAGCTTTTCACGTTTAGCTTTTTCAATGGCTTCAAGTCGACTGGCTTCCACCTTACGCTTGGCTTCATCAATCTCACGTCTGCGTTGTTCTTCAGCTTCCCGACGTTGGCGTTCTTCATTTTCGCGTGCCAAACGTTCATCATCAGCTTTTTTTATGCGCTCTTCCTCTTCGAAGCGTCGTTGATCCTCGAGAGCTTTGCGGTCGATTTCCTTCTGATCCTGTTCAATCTGAAAAAGATCAGAGGCAAAATTCTTCATGATGAGCTCGTAGGTCTCTTCATCAACGGGACTCATGTGATTTGTCACATCCAAACCCTGATCTTTCAGAAAACTAACAATTTCCTGGTGAGATATATTGACCTGCTTGGCGATTTGATATATTCGTTTCGGTTTACTCAATCGTTCCTCTTTCCTCATCATTCCTTATGCAGAGAGTCTGTCACTCCGCAAAAACGTATTCTGTCTACTCAATCCAGTGACAGATCGTTTATTCATCGCCCTCTGAATCATCGTCAACTTCAATGACCTCTTCAATAACTTCAACTTTGACCTCAACTTTTTCCATAAGCGCGGTCATAAAGTCTTCCAGTGATTTCTCACCTAAACCTTTTAAGGTAAGCAGAGTTTCTTTGGTGGTATTCACTATCTCGTTGACAGTGTCAATACCATTTTCCGCCAGAATTGTCACCACCCGTTTAGGTAAGCCATCAATTTCTTCCAGAAAGACCTCAACTTCTACAGGACCTTCAACCTCGCTACGAGATTTAGCGTCGATCTCAAAACCGGTAACCTTTGAAGCCAGTCGAACATTCTGACCATTTTTTCCAATGGCAATCGAAATGTCATCATCTTCAAAAAGGGCCAATGCTCTATGCTTCTCGTAGTCAATAGTTACACGATATGGTTTAGCTGGTGAAAGTGCCCGAGTCACAAGTAGCTGTGGCTCAGAAGTATAATTGATAATATCGATCTTCTCGCCGTTCAACTCGCGAACAATAACCTGGATTCGACTACCCTTCATACCGACACAGGCACCCACGGCATCAATCCGTTTATCATGGGATTCAACAATGATCTTGGTCCGATCACCCGGTTCACGATTGAGGGTTCTAATATCAATAATCCCATCTTCAATCTCTGGGACTTCATTCTTAAAAAGCTTATGCAGAAAAGTTGGGTCTGCCCGGGATATAATAATATCCGGACCGCGTTTGTCAGACCGAACTTCCTTGATAATAGCCCGGACACTGTCACCGCGGCGGTAACGCTCGCTGTAGATTTGTTCTTCACGGGGCATTTTCAATTCAGCCTTGTCAATATTGACAAACAGGGCATCGCGGCGAATCTGATGAATCTCACCAATAATGATCTCGCCTACCCGGCTTGAATAATCCCGATAGATCTGATCACGTTCAAATTCCTGAATTTTCTGGGCCATAACGTGACGTGCAAAAGTGATCAAACGACGACCAAATGTTGCTGGGTCAACCACATCAATGAAGGGATCACCGATCTCAAGATCAGGGGCCACTTCTTGAGCCGTTTTAATATCGACCTCAAAATCCGGGTCATCGACAACTGCCACGACTTCTTTCTCCTGGTAGATCTCGATCTCACCCTTATCCATATTGACAATCACATCAAAGTTGTCAACATTTCCATATTTTTTTTGAATCAGGGCTTCAAAGATTTCCTTAATGATATCGGCCAACTCTTTGCGGTCGATATCCTTATCTTTGGCAAGCTGAATAAATGATTCTATAATAATTTTACTGATCAAGGGGTTAATCCTCCTTTTACCAACGCATTTTTACTTTACCCTGGATCACATCGGCCAAATTCAGAAGCACTTCCTCATTTTCAACCTTTACGGTAAGGGTGTCTTCTGTGGCAGCGATAACTTCGCCTTCCAGGGGGTTTTGCACCGTTTCAGAACGGTGTTCAATATTCATGGGGTGCCCAATCAAGCGACGAAAATGTCGGGCAGTTTTGACAGGGTAACTCGCACCGGGAGAAGTGACTTCAACAGAAACTTGCTCAATATCTAAACCAGGGAGTATTAAATCATTATGAATGGATCGATTTACACGAGCCAATTGATCGATGGTAATACCGGAATCACTATCACACTTTACGATCAACTGGTATCCTCTTCGTGATGCATTCATTTTTACATCAACGAGGAAAATATCTTCAGCATCTCCAAAGCAATGCTCTATTCCGGTTCTTAGTACTTCATCGTTCCAATTCACTTCGTCTCTTCATACCCTTTACAAATAAAGAAAGTGGGTTCATCAACCCACTTTGCGGGCGAAATATATCCGATGAGGACACTGATTGCAAGTCCAATAATTGCAATTATTTCTCCAGCACTTTGCCTTCTAAATACTTGACAGACTCTTTAAATTTTCCAACTGGATCCTCAGCTAACAGATCGGTAACAACAATCTCAGCCTGAGTTCTATTCCCTGCAGTCTGGTAGGCATATCCGGCCTGAAGTTTGGCATACTTGGAGACTAAGCCAGCATCCATGGCAGCCACTTCGGTGTACAGATCACCTGCGTCAGCATAATTTGATTCCAGCTCATTGAGATATGCAAGCTTGAGTTTTGCAGCAAGTTTAACTTGCTTATCAGAGCTTTTTGATAGTTGGAAAAACAGGTCGCGTGCGCCACTAAAATCATCAGCATTTATGCGGGCAATGCCCAATTGAAAATTTGCCTGGTTGATATTTGAATTACTTCCGTATTCCCCAGCTACACGTTCAAGCTCAGCAACCACATTATCATTAAATCCAGCTACGGCGGCCAGCGTAGCCTTGGTATTGGCCAGCATGGCTTCGTTTCTAGCAGTTTCACGACTATTCATCCAGCCCCAACCCAGGAGGATAATAATAACGACAACTACCAGGGCTGATACGATCTCTTTGCTATGCTCTTCATAGAATTCTTTCCCTTTTTCAAGAGAATCCAACAAAGGATCATGTTTCAATTCTTTTTTTGTAAGTTTCTTTTTTGGTCTTAACATTGGATATTATATCCCTTCACAATTACTATTTTTTTTCAAAAACTTCCCTGATGTTTCAGATCAGGGTTTCATGTGTACCCCTGAGGTGATTCGAACACCTGGCCTACGCTTTAGGAAAGCGTTGCTCTATCCTGCTGAGCTACAGGGGCATTATCCATGGAAATACATAGGCAATCCCTGAGTCCCACTATGACCCGTCTCGGATCTCCGTATTCCAGCTTCGTCCCCACAAGTCGCTTTTAAAGACTTTACCACGATTATTCACTAATGTCTCGAATTGACATCGCGACCATGTTCCGTGAGAATCCTCGTGAAGAAGACGGATTTAAAAAAGCACGGCAATATAGTCGGGCATCCCAGGCCACCAAAGGGATTTACAGACTTTGAATGATTTGATAATTGTCCAGGATTGACGCCCCCGCAAAAAGTCCCTCTCGCCAGCCTGCGCTCTTCGAGCTTCGCCTGGCAGGCAGGATCCGTTTAGCGACCAGACTAAGACACTTCAACGATTTTTCAGTTTTGCTCCATCGCTATGCTATACATGAGTACAGCATTATGGATATGAATTGCGAAGATATCCTGACCAATTTGAGCAATCTTCGGCAAAGAATAGCTCCAGGTACCAAAAGAACTCCGGTGAACAATGCGTCCCGCCTTATTAACCCCTTCCAATTCAAAATTTCGAAAAGCCTGACGGCCATCTTTTCTATAAAAAGGTTCATAACGGAGGTAAAGAAACAGACCCCACTCTTGAAGGAAGATGGCATCACTAATGGTACTGAGATCAATGGGATGGTAGCTGGCAGCGACTGAACCATCACCCAGATTGATCACATTCAGATCCTTATCTGAGATTACAAACACGGCTTGTTGCCCCAGCGGTGATATTTTCCAACTCTTCCAGGGAAAGGTGGTTAAGGAATCGCTCCGATTAAAGAGAGTTAGCTCTGTGTCAGCACCATGACCGACTTCAAGAAAGTAGTAATCACTTGCAGGCAAGCTATGAATAGCTTGCAGTTCGCCCTTAATACGCAGGGGACCCTCGATAATTCTAGCATCATTCCAAAGTCTGAGCTCGATAAATGATGAATCCCCAGCTCCAAGTTCAAGACATGAAACAGCGGATACCAATTCATTGGGTAATTTGAGTTTCCCAACCAGGGCGTTGGGTGTGCCTTCTCCGGAAATATCTGATTGACAATTGTTAATATTAAGCAAGGTGTCCTGATCATCAATCTCAATAATCCAGGATTCACCTCTTTCAGTGAGGAGGATATTGCCATAATCGGTAAAATGATAGGATAATTTCCCTTCGATGAGATCAACGGCATGTACTGTAGTATACTCACGGACACCCTTGGAATTAAACACCTGAAATGAATAGAGTCTTTCCTGGCGTTCACTTAGAATGGAAGGATGCTCCTGGACCAGCATAAACCCGGTATGATTTGAGTTGAGGATAAACTGGTCACCATGGTCACGGGGAATTTCACGCAGCAGATTTCCGGTGCTATCGTACAGGGCAATCAGAGTGCCAGTGTTCATCATCTTTATCGGAAATCCCTGGCCGCTCTGGCGATAAATAATTTGTTCCATGGGAGTATCAAATGTCCATTGAGCATAAGGCTGAATTTGGAATACGGCGGCACTTACCACATTGTGGAACCCCACGAGGAGTCCAAGGTAGATCATTCCGGTCAAAACAAATCGCATCATACTCGATCCCGAGAATATGGGCACCCTATTTATTTTCTTAAAATCCACTATTTTAACAAGAGTATCTTTCGAGTTGAAGTCTGTCGGTCTGCTTGGGATACTCGTACTAAATATGCACCGCTTGGCAGTGTTTTTCCAGTCTGATCCGTCCCGGTCCACTGCCAGTCATGCAGGCCTCTAGTCTGGTTTGAAATGCCATGCACCAACATCTCACGACCCTGTATATCGTAGATAGAGAAGGTAACATCGCCCTCCTGGTCAAGATAATAACGGATATTAACTGATGCATTAAATGGGTTTGGATATATGCCTGATATAGAAAATATTAGCGGTACTTCTGGATCATCGATACGCGTGGTTCCACTAAAATACTGCAGTACCCTCCCCATGAGTGCTGAGCGGGAGCTTTCAGTATCAATCGTCTCAAAGGCAAAGCCCATGACAAAGGTGGCTGAGACCCCTGATCGATGACAGATACCTGCCTTTAAGGCGTTACCATATTGAAGGGCGATCTCACCACCATAAACAGGTGTAAAATGATCTGGCCAATCTTCAATGTAGGGACTAGAGCCATAGTTAAAACTGAGACCGGAAAAATGGTCACCAACCCCATTGATATGAGTATTGTTACCATCATCTCCGGCATAGCCAATATGAAGAGTCTGATTTAAAAAATTAACATCACTGGAAGATCCTGCGCTCAAGTCATAACCGATCTCCGCTCCGGATGCAAAAAAATGACCGCCTCCAGACAGATACGATGAAACAATACTCTGTTCAGCAGTACTAAATGTCTCATCGGTCCGACTATCATCCCCCAAAAACCATATTACCGTACCATAGTCATTTATACCGTTTGTTGCTGTTACCCATTCATTACTCGCGGATACTATTGCGGCTGGAGAACCGCTATTCACCACGGCGTCCGAATAATAGCAAGCAAAATCATGATTGGCTTGCGTCCAGGACCCATTGGTTCGATCAAATCCATCTACGATTAAAACAGGCTCGCTGTTGGTATTCAGGCGAACGGCATAGGTATCTGAGGCAATACTGCGATTTGGAACCGGGGCATCATCAACGGCAATTAAACGATATTTACGGTACGAATTCTCAGGAATACCTGAAATTGTATAATTGTTCATTTCAGCTGTAATCTGCTGGGGACCGTGGTCCGAGAGCCAATTCTGGCCATCAAAGGAATATTCAAGGACATAGCCAGCAAGATCAGAGTCACCTGGCGGTGTCCATGAAAGGTGCAAGTCACCATTCATATCAGGGCCAAGGTATTTCAGAATAGGTTGACCGGGTGGGAGAAGATCCAGATCGCTAATAACAACCGGGACGAATGTAGTATCCCAGTTGTCTCTGGTATCCGAGCTCATGACGGCTACAACATAGGATCCCGGAATAAAGAGATCACAATCCAGGTAACCATTTGTGCTAATGCGATTGGTAACGATATATTTATAAATACTGGTACTTGATCCAGGGGCGTAAACATTGGTGATATAGGCATTATTATAAAGTTCGTCAGCTTCAAACCAGAAATGGGGACCAGCCATAATTATGCTGGTATCTGCTGAATACAGAGCCCAGCCAATGGTGTAGATTCCATTGTTCATATCAATATTGGACAGCAGGTCAGTAGTATCAGCTGCTTGTGCGATAATGTCAACCCGCCCACTAATGCTGCTAGATGGAAATGGTGAAAAAGTGCCATCCAGAACAAATTGAATGATGGGTGATCGGGGATGATATGTATCATCAAAAGGCACAAACCCGTTAGGGAGCAAGGGGTTACCGGTGGCGTGTCCACTGGCACCTCCACCATAGTTCAAATGGATATGGGCGTAACTGTCAGCCCAGCCTACTACGGCACCCTGACTGACTGTAGTTCCCACTTGCAGAGCTGGATTAGGGTTGACGTGAACATAGGCAAAGTCTTCAACTCTTATCCAGTCACTCCCAATACCAAGAACTTGTCCCGCCATAATACTCAACGCTTGTCCCCCTGGCGCCAGCGGTATATCCGTGCCATTATGGAAATGGTCCCGGTTTTCCCGGCATTCATCAAAAGTGGCAGAGATTCGGTGTTGTTGATCCATGGGTGATATGGGCCAGGGAAAGGTATGACTTTGAGCACTGAGGGTGAGTGGAAGTAAGGTAAAGGCTAAGGCGGATAAGCAACCACGGATTGCACTGATTACACGGATAAGTGTAATGGCTTTTGGGGGTCTAATGTGGCCGGTGGTTGAAGTATAATGATGATGTTGCGTTAATACAGATCCGGATTCACTCAGGCACATAGTCAACTACTCTGAATTTCGAGTTTCAAATCCATCATCCACATTTTAATTCCAGTTCGATATGAAATACCAACTCCGAAAGTGAACTCATGTGCTGAAATACTATACATTTTAGCGAATCTCCAGCCACTCAAAATTAGTCCCGATAAAGAATCGTTGTCCATCGGAATAAAGTTGGAATAATTTCGGGAAACGCGGATCGATCTGAATTGCCTGTGATTGTTTGGTCGTTGGAAAATAGATTTTTGCGAAGTGGGTATTTCGCTTCACAAAGAAATCTACGGGCACTCGAATGACAGCCGTTTCACCTAGATCGTTGATTGCCAATCCCAGTGAAACCTGATTGTCATGATCATAGTGAATTACCTGAGTCCGCTCTAATTTCAAGTCAAAGAGTTGAACGTCTTCATGGCTGCTGAGAGCAGCCAAATAGTTACTATTAGCAGAGATAGCCAATTCATGTCCAAAATTCTCATTGGTCCAGAGCACCTGCCCCTGAGGTGAGACTTCCACGATCAGAGGATTCATCTTTTGCTCCTTTGCAGAATAATTGTAACCACTGATAAAGAACCGTTGATCTTGAAAAATAAACTGTTGGAGGTAGCTGAAAGGTAATACAGCAGTCATTTGCCCCCGGCCATCACCGTTGATCCCGATAAATAGCACTTCATCGGGAGGAGCACCATTGAAACCTGGGCGTTCCAGCAGGATGTAACAACGCTCCCCCACCCATTGTAATTTAATTTTCCGCTCCAGGCTGAAATCAGCCTCATAGAGTTGGCCTTCTGCAATGAGAGTACCCAATTTATAAAAATAGATGTGGGATTGAACCGGATCTGCCAGGGCCAGTACCCCTTGATCCGAGATCGCAGCAATGGCTGGTTTCAGATCGGCAGCAACGCCTCGGGTAACTTTATAAATAAGTTGATCTGTATTATCCATAACGAAATAATCTGAGTAACGTTGCCCATCCTTAACCTCTGCTTTATCCTGAAGTCTGGTCAATAAGCGATAATCAGCAGAAGGTGAAAGACTGATAACACCATGACGACTGTAAATAGCCAGAGGTGAAACTGTGCGATTCACAACCTGGTAGTGTGATCCATCAGTTGAGGTATAGTACAGGGGGTGTCCATCATGAACCGCCCAGCTTCTGGCAGCATCTGTTACTTCAATGATCTGGTCCAAACCTACTGCC
>JAOZSM010000291.1 GCA_029939675.1 Fidelibacterota bacterium | reverse complement strand
AGAACATGAATATCACCCTAACATCAATAAATATAGCCATTTATGAGAATATGGTCTATGTTCTTAATTATCAACACTTTGCCTGCCTGCGCGGAGACCGTCTTCGGCAAAGGCAGGCGCCTCTGCGTTCTCTGCCTGCCCGCACGAAGTTATACGCAGGCGGGCGAGAGGCATTTTTTGCGGAATCCTAAAATTTCAAGTTTCTATTTTTTTACTCTGACCTCTTCCTGACAGAGCCCATATTAAGGGCTTATGAATTTGCCTCTTGATCATATTTCTGATAATCTGTTCGAAACACTGCCACTCTTGGGGTTATATGCTGAGACTCACTTCAGGTTCTGGATTCCTTTCAGTCGCTATTTTAAACGGGAACCGGAACTCATTTTTGATGCGCCCTGGCGAGTACAGCCAGGTCAGATCCCCGTTATTTTCCTGGTAATTAAAGATGCTCATCTCTACCCAATTCAGCTCAAGTCTGTGGACATCGAAATCTATGAGAATGATCAGAAAATTTGTAGTCAAACCTGGCAACTCAATCAACAGATTAGTGAACGCCAAACTCAAATTGAGTTCGCCTTAACAGATTGCAACCTGCCACCCGGTGAGATAGAAGTTAAGCCAAAGCTCAACTACCTAGTGAATGGTAAACAGCGACAGATGGAAGTGGACAACTATCCTCAAATTACAAAAAAACCACTCCGAATAACGATTGCAGGCGAAATGTTGCCGGGGCTAACAGGTTGGCTGGCTGGCGATACACATCTCCACAGTTCATTGACCAATGACCAAATTGAATTTGGCGCATCATTAGAACAATTGCGTCGATGTGCTCTGTCGTTTGGAATAGATTTCGTGACTGCAACTGATCACTCCTATGATCTGGACGATCACCCTGACAATTATTTGAAAAATGACCCTGATCTAGTTAAATGGAATGAGAGCCGGCGTAAGATCACCGACATGAACGCCAGCAACAAGCTAACGATCATTCCAGGGGAAGAGATTAGTGTTTCCAACACACAAGGTGCCACGGTTCATTTCCTGCATTACAATGATCCCACCTATTTCCCGGGTAATGGTGACAGTGGTGATGACTGGCCCAAAATCAGTTCTCAACTTAGTATTGATGACGTTTTGGCCCAGCGATCAAAAAATACTGTTTCAGTTGGAGCACACTCTGCTTACCAGTTTCCCTGGCTGCCCCGAGTTCTGCTCAACCGTGGGTCATGGAAAATTGATGACCATAATAACCCTGAGTTAGATGGAGTTCAAATCCTCTGTGGAACACCAGCTTCATCTGCATTTCATGCATCCCGAAAGCTCTGGATCCAGGCCTTACTTAAGGGTCAACACCTGGCAGCATATGGTGGAAGTGATGCCCACGGTAATTTCAACCGGAACTGGCATATAAAACTACCGGTCTGGTCACTGGGAATTCATGAGGACCAGATCTTTGCCCAATCCCGCACCCTGCTACGCAGTGGATCCACTAAAATAAACGACCTTATTCAAGCCATGAAAGCCAGGCGGACAGCCCTAACTACAGGACCAGTGGGTGATCTCATCGTTCATACCGATGGCGAACAATATGGCATTGGTGATACTTTCAAGATCAATGGAAATCAGGAGATCAACATCAAAGTTTCAGGACTTAGTACAGTTGAATTCGGATCTGAAATGGATGTTACTGTATACTGGGGAGATCTGAGCCAACGACAGGAAACGATCCTATACCATGAAGTTGACCTCAACTTTGAATTTGAGTTATCTATTCCGTTTAGCCCTCTGACAAATGGTTATCTTAGACTTGAGATCAGCAGTGAGGGTTCCCGTTGGCCGGGTGTTTATCTTTCATCACCAATCTGGATCGAGATTAACTAATCTTGAAATTGGCGCAGGTCCTGGTATTCTCACAGTTGAAATCGCCAGAACTTATCACGAAAACTGAAATTGGTATTACTTCTTCCTTTTAATCAAATGCTCATTACTCTCAATAAACACCCTGGCTTCGATGCTGGCAGCTGGATAAACAGGATGTACATCTGGCATCATCTGGATTGTAAAACTGCCAGTTAAATTGGTCGTCGGCTTTTTCTCGAATCCTGAACTTACTCGCGTGTTTACGCCTCCGGACATGGATGTAGTTGTTTCAAAAGAAAGCCCCTGATCTTCTATTTCATCAGAACCAAGGTGCTTAAAACTGTTATCCTCAATAATCATAAAGTGGCTAAAGCCCTGGGCCAGTGTTACTTCTGAGCACCGGTAGGTCAAATATGTTCGAATCTCATCTATATCGGAATACTGATTCCCTTCGAAAGTGACCTGAACAGTGACATCATCAATCATCTGTTCACTATAGCCCCCAGCTAGCTTTTTAGGTCCGTAGGTAGTGGCACAACCCCAGAAAAGCATCAGGGTCAACGGGATGAATCCACCTAAAACTCTTAGTTTCATATTTTCTCCCTTAATGTTTTATTTTGCATATCCCTCTACTCTTTTTTCCAATTCCGTTCTTTTAATATTGACGATCCTGTAAAAAGCCCCTCTCGCTGAGGTACGCAGAGTCGCAGAGTGTTAATTGTCATAAATATGGTCAATATTGATATATCCGATTGTTATTAATGGTATTAGGGTGAGTTTCATGATTTCTCAAATACTTCATGCGAAGTTGTCAATTATTACTTCTTCCCTGCCCCTCTTACCTGTAATTCCATGGCATGCCATTCTTCTGGTGACAATACATCCAGGAAATTGAATTCGCCAGCACCTTTGAGCCACTCTCCCCCATCAATGGTAATGACCTCCCCATTGATATATTGAGATTGATCTGATACAAGAAACACAGCCAGGTTTGCTAATTCGAGGTGGTCACCTACCCGTTTTAAGGGTATTCGATTGATAAATTGTTCTTCCAGACCAGGTGGCAACAGTCGTTCCCAGGCCCCTTCGGTTGGAAATGGACCAGGGGCAATGGCGTTCATAGTAATTCCATATTTGGCCCATTCCACAGCCAAACTACGGGTCAGGGTTTGGACACCGGATTTGGCAATGGCTGACGGAACCACATAGCCTGACCCGGTTGTGGCATAGGTCGTCACTATATTCAGGACTCTGGCCGCTTGCCCTGTCTTGATCCAATGTTTTCCGAAAGCCAGGGTAGTGTTATAGGAACCTTTCAACACGATATCGGTGATGACATCGAAAGCTTTGTGACTGAGTGCCTCAGTGGGACTCACAAAATTACCGGCAGCATTATTCAGGAGAATATCCACTGATCCAAAATGTTCAACAGCAGCCTGGAGAGCTGCTTCAACGGCTCGGTAATCTCTGACATCCAGGGCCAGGGGCAAAACCTGTCCACCTGTTGCCAAACATAATTCATCGGCAGATACTTCAAGTGTATCCAGTTTGCGGCTGGCGATAACCACATTAGCCTGAC
>JAOZSM010000290.1 GCA_029939675.1 Fidelibacterota bacterium | reverse complement strand
ATTTTGCACTATGAAATCAAATGTAAGTTAGAAATGCTCGATTCGATAATCAGAACCAGCGTCTCCACCCAAACCCTGATTCCGTTATAGAAAGCAGATAATGGGGTTTATTTGATACCGGCTAACTGATCACTCTGGGGTGGAGAGGCATAGTCCTGGTGAAGGTGGGTTTTTTGTCTGTAAATGAGTATTATTGTTAAATTCGAATCTTTATATTCCGACATGTTGAATAATCAAGGAGAATAACCATGAGTAGAATGAGATATTCGCTACTTCTATTTGCAGTGCTATCTGCTTCAGGGCGTGGAAAACTTGATTACAATGACCTCAGCAATATGTCGCTTGAGGAATTAATGAGTGTTGAGGTGACTAGTGCGTCTCGCTATGCTCAAAAATTGGCTGAAGCTCCAGCCTCAATGATTATTATCACCCATGATCAAATAATTGATAATGGCTATTTTGATCTATCTGACATCCTAAAAGATATTCCAGGAATTGATATCGTCGACCATGCCCGTGGCTTTGGTGAATTTTATACTGTTCGCGGGATTGAGGGAAACGATAGATTTCTGGTACTTCTTGATGGTCAAAAACTAAATCCTGTCAGTGGAACATTCCTGTCAGTGGGAAACTCTATCTCCATCCGCTTTGCAGAGCGTGTTGAAATTTTGCTTGGTCCTGGATCCGTAGTCTATGGTGCTGATGCTTTTGCTGGTGTTATAAGCATTAGCAATAACCATGAGTTAGCCAACAATAGCGTACAGGCTTATGCGAACTCGGGCAGTCAATCTGCAATTGATGCCGGATTATATTTGAGCAAATCACTATCTAAGAATATTTCAATAAATGCATCTGCCCGTATTTTCCAGTCTGATGGGCCTGATTTTACAGATAGAGATAGTATTTACTCACATATACAGAACTATCCCGCCCCACTAAGCAATCATTTTGAACAGCCCCTGGATGATTATAACTTGCATCTCAACGCACACTATAAAGAGGTGAGTCTAACATGGTATCGCCAACACTTTGACGAAGGCAATGCATTGGGTACACACCCCAAGAGCAATATTTATAATCAAGCAAACAGGTGGAATCTGACTAGTGATGTGGTGTGGTCTGAATTTCAACATCAATTATCCAGAGGTAGAGAAATCTCTGCAGCATTTGCCTGGGTTAGACATCTTCAAGATCCTGAGACACAATTTCTTAAAACGAAAACTGCTTATGATTTTTCTGAGACCTTTAGTCAATATCTCACCGGAGAGGATCGTACCTGGAGAGGTGTCTTTAACTTTCACCATATTCTGAATCCCGAGATACAGTTTTTGGCTGGTGTAGAATTTGAAAGTACACAAAGTATACCTCCTTATGCCAATGATCAGGGATTTAAAATGCCCGTCAAATACGAGGGAGAGCATGCCAAACAAATTGCTGACAAGTTATCAATCGAAGAATTTCGCCAGGCAGATTATATCCAGGTCACTTTCAAGCCGCAGAAAAAGTTGTTCATTAATGGTGGTCTGCGCTATGATTACTCTAACAGGTACGGTGGAACGTTTAATCCACGGCTTGGTTTTACTCTCAAAGCACAGCAAAAAACCAGTATCAAAGCGATCTATGGGACAGCTTTTCAGGCACCTTCTCTCTTTTACCAATATGAACAATGGGGAGGTGCCACAGATGTCATGTTGTCAGTGGATGAAATTAAGGTATTAGAACCGGACTGGGCACTAAATAACCAAAAGATCAGAACCATTGAAGCAGAATTTGATCACCATGTCAATGATTACTTCCATTTGAATTTGTCAGTTTACAATCATCAACTTCGAGATCTGATTGAGCGGATCATTTATACTGACAATGCTTTCAATAAATACTTTAGCACTGAAGATACAACGGTGTACTCACGAGGACATCGCAATGAGAATAATGGAATCCAGGATGTGCTGGGATTGATTCTGGAGGTACAGAGTTGGTTTGGTCCACATTCTCATGGATATATCAATTATGCTTTTACCAAAGCCACCATTACCAAAGATGGCGTTGCGAGTGGAATTCCAAGAGTAGCAGAGCATAAGGTCTTGCTAGGATTTAAATTTTCAAAGCTCTGGAATTATCTAACAGTATCTCCACGACTGAAATGGGTGGGAGATATAAACAATCAGAACAGCACAGTATTTCCTAGCGGGAAGCAGCCCGGGTACACGACCCTGGATCTCTCGTTATCTGTAAATAACCTATGGAAATATACCCGGATCTTTGCTCGATTTGAAAATATTCTAAACACCGATATTGAGCATGGCGGTCTTTATAATCAAGTATCGTATCTGCCAACCGCATATCAACCTGGCTTCATCAGTAGAGCCGGTGTAGAATTCAGCATTCATTGATTAAGTTATTTGCTCGCGATCTGAAATAAGCAGGAGCCTGATATTGTGGTAAAATGGAGACAAAAGATTCAAATATTATTACTCCTGTTTGCTGTATCGCTCATATTTCCCCAGGAAAAAGAGTATGATGTAAAGGCCTATTTCCTGAGGGAATTTACTCATTTTATAAAGTGGACAGCTGATTCTCTGGCAGATAAACCGGATAAATCCTTCATAATCGGTATCTATGGTAACGATCCATTCGAGGGTCGCTTATCTCAGATTTACTCTGACACGGACATTCAAGGAAAAAAGGTGGAGCTACGACGCATTTATGAACTTTTTGAGATTACTGATTGTGATCTGTTATTCATTTCCAGAACTTCAAAAAATGAATTACCAGATATACTGGCTGTGACCGCAAATCGGCCGATACTCACTGTAGGAGATACCCCTGGTTTTGCTGAGCAGGGAGTGCTCATAAATTTTTACATGGATAGCAATAAAACGCGTTTTGAGATTAATTATAATGCCATCCAAATGACAGGATTGTCGTTTGACTATAAGCTGTTAAACCTGGCTCGCATTATTCGCATGGAAAATAGATGATGGTAACCATACTGCATAATATGAAGATCAAAACCAAACTGATTCTAATCATCATTTCCGTGGTTACAATAGTTTCTACATTTAATGGAGTCGTGTTCGGGATAATAGATGTCAAAATATCTCAAGCTGCTCTTACAGCTAATGTTGAAATCCAGAGTCAATTGGTTAGTGAACATTGTAGTGCGCCGCTACTATTTGATGACATGGATGCCTTACAACAAAACATTAAGATTCTTCGTCATACCCCGGATATAATTGAGGCTGTAATTTATAACCGAGAAAATGAACAAATCGCCATTTACCAGATTAATACCGAGGATTTCCATTTTATCGATCCACGGCAGCTAACTCCAGGGATTTTTATCAATGGTAACCTTATGGTAAAAAAACCTATCCTCGTAAGTGATCAACAAATTGGGGAGCTTTACATAATCGCATCAACCGCTCATATGGAGCAAAATTTAC
>JAOZSM010000002.1:31563-37418 GCA_029939675.1 Fidelibacterota bacterium | reverse complement strand
CTATTCGCGAAGGTGGTCATACTGTAGGTGCTGGTGTTGTTACTGAGATCATTGAATAATAATAAACGTAACTTAAGCTAATTAGAGGAATCCAGGAATGCCATCACAGACAATAAGAATCAGTCTCAAGGCATATGATCATAACCTGCTGGATAAATCCACGGCAAGAATCGTTCAAACCGCTAAGTCCACTGGGGCTGTTATTGCGGGGCCGATTCCGCTGCCCACGAAGCGTTCTATCGTGACGGTATTGCGGTCCCCCCACGTGAATAAAAAATCACGTGAACAGTTTCAAACGAAGATTCATAAGCGTTTGGTCGATATACACAACTCGTCTGCAAAGACAGTTGATGCCTTGATGAAGTTGGATTTACCCGCTGGTGTTGACATTGAGATTAAGGTGTAACATGAGAGGTTTAATTGGACAGAAATTGGGAATGACACAATTCTGGCTTGAAGATGGTCGGGTAGTACCTGTTACCGTTATTCAGGGTGGGCCGTGTGTGATTACCCAGATCAAGACTGATAAAACTGATGGATATTCATCAGTTCAGCTTGGCTATAAAGACAAAAAAGAGTCCCGTACAACCAAGGCTCAGGTCGGTCACTTTAAAAAAGCAGGTGCTACACCAAAGTATTTTGTTCACGAGTTCCGTGATTTGGAAGTTGGAGACAAAAAAGAAGGTGATGCTGTTGATGTTGATATGTTTACAGTGGGTGATCGTGTTACTGTATCGGGAACGAGCAAGGGACGTGGTTTTGCTGGTGTGATGAAGCGTCACAATTTTCACGGTGGTCGTGCATCTCATGGAAAATCTGATCAGTTGCGTGCCGGTGGATCTATTGGTGCCAGTTCAGATCCAAGTCGAGTTTGGCTTGGTAAGAAAATGGCTGGTCGTTACGGTGGTAAAAGAGCCAGCGTTCGCAATTTAGAAATCGTTGCAGTTGATGTTGAAAACCACATTGTAATGGTTAAGGGTGCAGTACCTGGACCAAACAACGGCTTTGTAGAGCTGCTGGATCGGGGTTGATCATGAAATTAAAACTGTATTCTAAAGAAGGTAAAGTAACTCAGAAGAAGGTAGAGATTGCCGAGTCTGTTTTTGGCATCGAGCCCAATGAACATGTGGTTTACCTGGCTGTAAAGGCTGAATTAAATAATCTACGTCAGGGATCTGTGAAGACCAAGAGTCGCGCAGAGGTTCGTGGTGGTGGAAAGAAACCCTTCAATCAGAAGGGTCGTGGTGGAGCTCGTGCTGGATCAAGCCGCTCCCCGATCTGGGTTGGTGGTGGACATACCTTCGCCATTTCTCCAAAGGTCTACAATATGGCCTTGCCTAAAAAGGTAAGACGTCTTGCTCGCCGGAGTGTGCTCTCAGATAAAGTAAAAAATGAATCCATATTCGTGGTTGATTCGTTCAATTTTGATAAACCAAGAACCAAGGATATTCTCGCACTGCTTGAGAGTATGAAATTGGCTGACAAAAAGTTGTTGATCCTCACTTCGGATTTTGATGAAACCCTAATGCTGGGTGGTCGTAACTTGAAGAATGTTGCCATTATCGAAACAACTTATGTTTCTGCTTATGATCTTATTGACAATGAAGCCATTCTTATGGATAAAGCTTCAGTTGAAATTCTTAACAAGCAGTTGGCAGGCTAGGAGAGGTGAATATGAGTCATGATATTATCATAGAGCCAGTGCTCTCCGAGAAAAGTGCAGCATTGCAAGAGTCTGAACGCAAATATGCTTTTAAGATTCTGAAAACTGCTAATAAGATCGATATCAAGCGTGCTGTTGAAGCTCGTTTTGGGGTAAAGGTCGAAAAAGTTGCAACAATGAATATGAACGGTAAAGTCAAGCGTTCCACCATGCGAAGTGGAGGTCGTGTTATTCGGACAGAGGGTCCTCGGGCCTCCTGGAAGAAAGCTGTGGTAACTCTCAAAGAGGGTGAAGCAATTGACTTTTTCCGTGATGAGCAGGCGTAAGGCGGTTCGGAATGGCAGTAAAAACATATAAACCAACCACACCGGGACAGCGTTTTAAAACAACGTCCTCCTTTGAGGAGATTACCAGGGTTGATCCTGAAAAGAGTCTTCTTGCTCCTCTAAGAAAAACGGGCGGTCGTAATAATAATGGTCGCATCACCTCTCGTCGACGTGGTGGTGGTCATCGTAGACATTATCGTATCATCGATTTCAAGCGGAATAAATATGATATTCCTGCACGGGTTGATTCGATCGAATATGATCCAAACCGTTCAGCTAATATTGCACTGTTAATATATGCTGATGGTGAAAAACGTTACATTCTTGCACCCCATAAATTGGTGGTGGGTACTCAAATTATCTCCAGTGAATCAGCTCCGATTAAAGTTGGAAATGCACTGATGTTGCAAAACATCCCCGCGGGTGCCATTGTGCACAATATTGAAATGAAGCCTGGTAAGGGTGGTCAGATTTCAAGATCCGCCGGAGCTGGTGCTCAGATTATGGCTAAAGAGGGTGATTATGTGACCCTTAAACTGCCCAGTGGCGAAATGAGAATGATCCATAAGCGTTGTCGCGCAACATTGGGAGAAGTTGGTAACAAAGAGCATGAAAATATCTCTTTGGGAAAAGCCGGTAGATCTCGTTGGATGGGTCGTCGTCCCAAGGTTCGTGGTGTGGCTATGAACCCGGTAGATCACCCCATGGGTGGTGGTGAAGGTCGTTCTTCTGGAGGTCGTCATCCGACTACTCCCTGGGGAAAACCAACCAAGGGATATAAAACTCGTAAAAAGAATAAAGCGTCAAATAAATTTATTGTCGCTCGACGTAAGAAAAAATAAGGTCTAATATATTATGCCAAGATCTATCAAAAAAGGACCCTACATTGAGGCTAAGCTGATGGCAAAAGCTGAAGCTGCACAGGATAGTAAGAAGCGCGTAGTGATCAAAACCTGGTCACGCCGTTCTATGATCATTCCTGAATTCGTTGGGTTGACATTTGCCGTACATAATGGAAAAAAATTCATTCCTGTTTATGTCTCCGAGAATATGGTTGGACATAAACTAGGTGAATTTTCACCTACCAGAACCTATCGCGGTCACGTCGATAAGAGGAAGGGTTAAGATATGGATGCTATAGCAAAAGCTAGACATATCCATCAGTCTGCTCGTAAGGTTCGCCAGGTGTTAAACGAGGTTCGTGGAAAGCAGGTGGAGCTTGCAATGAATAAGTTGCACTTTACTCCCAAAAAAGCTGCTAAAATCATTGAAAAGACTCTCCGTAGTGCAGTTGCTAATGCCGTAAACCGGGAAGGCTCTGAGGTTGATGCTGATAAGCTTTTTGTTAAAGAAGCTTTTGTAGATGAAGGTCCAACGATGCGTCGCTTTAGACCTCGTGCCATGGGCCGGGCAACTATAATCAGGAAACGTACCAGTCACTTGACCATTGTGGTCGCAGAGAAAGAGTAGAGGAGTCGTTTTGGGTCAAAAAACACATCCAGTAGGTTTTCGTCTAGGTTTCAATAAAACCTGGAGCTCCAACTGGTTTGACGAGAAGAATTTCGCAGATAAATTGAATGAGGATATTCTACTGCGTAAATATATCCACAAACGTCTCGCTCATGCCGCTGTTGATAAAATTGATATTCTTCGTACGAGTAAGAAGATTACCATATCCATTTCTACGGCCCGTCCAGGGATCGTAATTGGTAGAAAAGGTGAGGAAGTTGATCGTCTTCGTGAAGAAATTCGCAGGCTTACTAATCGAGAAATACAAATTAATGTTAATGAAATCAAGCGCCCTGAATTAAGTGCTCGCTTGGTCGGCCGTAATATTGCCGATCAGTTAGTGAAAAAGATTGCTTTCCGTCGCGCTGCGAAAAAAGCAATTCAATCCACTATGCGAATGGGTGCTGAAGGCATCAAGGTGACCGTTTCTGGTCGACTTGGTGGCGCTGAAATGTCACGTACTGAAACCTTCCATGAAGGTCGTGTACCGCTGCATACCCTGCGTTCTGATATAGATTATGCCCTGGTAGAAGCTCAAACCACATATGGCGTTATTGGCGTCAAGGTTTGGATCTGCAACGGGGAAGCTGTCGGAATTGCCGGTTAAGGGAGAATAGATCATGTTAATGCCAAGAAAGGTTAAATACCGTCGGCATCATCGCGGAAGGAAGCATGGTAACGCAGCCAGGGGGAATGAAGTATCATTTGGTACCTTTGGCTTGAAAGCTCTTGAAGCTGGCTGGATTACCAGTCGTCAGATAGAAGCTACTCGTGTTGCTATTGTAAGAAAAGTTCGTAAGTCCGGTCGCATGTGGATTCGCATATTTCCACAAAAACCGGTTACCATCAAACCTGCAGAAACTCGTATGGGTAAAGGAAAAGGGTCCCCTGAATATTGGGTTGCCGTCATTAAGCCCGGCCGAGTTCTTTTTGAGGTTGATGGTGTTGACCTTGAAACTGCGACAGAAGCTTTCCGTTTGGCCGGACATAAGTTACCTATTAAAACAAAAACTGTCGCCAGACGCGATATCCATGAGAGTTGATTATGAAGAGTTCTGAGATTAAAGAATATTCACTGGAAGCTCTGCAAAACAAGCTCGCTGATAATGAAACTGAGATGTCAAATCTTCGTTTTCAAAAAGCACTTCAGCAATTGGAAAAGCCAACTCGTGTGAGAGAATTACGACGTGAGATTGCGCAGATCAAGACCGTGCTCAAAGAGCTGGAGCTTGGAATTCGTAAAGATAAAGGGCAGGATGTATGAGTGAACGTGGAAGACGTAAGGTCATTCAAGGAATTGTTGTAAGCAATGCTATGGATAAGACCATCGTTGTAAAAGTAAGTCGCCGTTTGCGCCATCCCCTTTATGGAAAGTTCATTAAAAAGAGCAAGAATTTTAAAGCTCATGATGAAAATAATGTTTCCAGGGTTGGCGACGAGGTGAGAATAATTGAGAGTCGTCCCATTTCCAAAGATAAGCGATGGAGACTTTTGGAAACCGTTAAACAGGCTTTAGAAGCCTAAATAGATGGTGAGATAGAACAATGATACAACAAGAAACACGACTCGCAGTCGCTGATAATACAGGTGCCAAGGAAGTCCTCTGTTTCAAGGTTCTTGGTGGTAGTCGACGTCGGTATGCCTCAGTGGGTGATCTGATCGTAGTCACAGTAAAACACGCCATTCCAAACAGTACGGTTAAAAAAGGTGAAGTTACCACCGCTGTTGTTGTAAGAACCAAGAAAGAGATCCGTCGGAAAGATGGCAGTTATATTCGCTTTGACGAAAATGCTGCTGTTCTGTTGAATGCTCAGGGTGAACCACGTGGAACCCGTATCTTCGGCCCCGTTGCTCGCGAATTGCGTGAGAAAAAACACATGCGCATCGTTTCTATGGCGCCGGAAGTGCTATAGGAGGCTATGAGTATGAAAATCAAGAAAAATGATCAGGTTGTTGTCCTGAGTGGAGCAGATAAAGGTAAGACCGGAAAGGTCTTAGGCGTTTATCCTAAAACACAGCGTGTGCTGGTTGAGGGAGTCAACTTTATCAAGAAGCATCAGCGTCAGACATCAGCTAATGCCCCTTCCGGAATTATCGAGAAAGAAGCAGCCATGCACATTTCAAATGTAGCGCTGATTCAGGATGGAAAACCGGTTAAAGTTGGCTATAAATATTTAGATGATGGTCGCAAAGTCCGTTTTATTAAGACTAGCGGCGAAATCATTGACCGATAAGGTGTGAGTGGATATGAGTGATTATACACCTAGATTAAAAGTAAAATATAAAGCAGAAATTGTACCTGTTCTCATGAAAAAATTTGAGTATACAAGTACAATGCAAGTACCTGCTATTAAGAA
>JAOZSM010000002.1:0-31553 GCA_029939675.1 Fidelibacterota bacterium | reverse complement strand
CTGAACATGGGTTTGGGAAAAGCTAAAGAAGAACCTCGTCGTTTAGAGGCTGCTGTCAATGAGTTGAGTACTATCACTGGACAGAAGGCTGTGATCACCAAAGCCAAGAAGGCTATTTCAAACTTTAAGTTACGTGCTGGTGATCCAGTAGGTGCCAGAGTAACCCTCCATGGTAAAAATATGTGGGAGTTTCTTGACCGGTTTATTGCGATCGCCCTACCGCGTGTACGTGACTTTAATGGTGTTCCCAATCGTTCATTTGATGGGCGTGGGAACTATAGTATTGGTATTAAGGAACAAATTATCTTCCCTGAAATCGATTATGATAAGATCGAAGGTGTCAACGGGATGGATATCAGTATTACTACCTCTGCGACAACGGATGAAGAGGCCTTTGAGCTTTTAACAGCTCTGGGTTTTCCTTTCAGACGTAAGCAGGTATAGGAGCAAGTAGAATTATGGCAAAAAAATCCCTGATCGCCAAAGCAAAGAACACACCTAAGTTTAAGGTGAGAGGTTACAATCGTTGTCGTGTTTGTGGACGACCACGTGGGTATCTTCGCAAATTCGGTTTATGTAGAATTTGTTTTCGTGAGTTGGCTCTTAAAGGTGAAATACCTGGCATTGTTAAGGCCAGTTGGTAAGGAGACCATTCAATATGTCTATGAATGATCCAATCGCTGATTTCCTGACCCGCATTCGTAATGCCCAGCAAGCTGGTCATCGTTGGACTGATATACCAAGTTCCAACCTGAAGCTTCGTATGGCGCTGTTGCTAAAGCTAGAAGGATATATCAAAGATTTTGTTATTGTCGAAGATGATAAGCAGAATGTATTACGTGTTTATTTGAAATATACAGCCAAAGGCTCACCGGTTATCACTGGTCTGACCCGTATCAGTCGTCCTGGTCGGCGTCATTATGTACCTGCTGATAATCTACCGCGTGTTCGTAATGGTCTGGGGATTGCGATCCTCACCACCAGTCGTGGTGTGGTCACCGACAAGCAGGCTAAAAAAGAGCAGGTCGGCGGTGAAGTCCTGTGTCATGTGTGGTAGAGGTTTATTGTGTCTAGAATAGGTAAAATGCCCGTTATCATACCTGCCGGTGTTGAGGTTAAAATTCATGCT
Source organism: Fidelibacterota bacterium (assembly GCA_029939675.1). Lineage (GTDB taxonomy): Bacteria > Fidelibacterota > UBA8477 > UBA8477 > JABMPR01 > JABMPR01. Next base: position 30,424 of record JAOZSM010000002.1, on the reverse strand, counting down.
AATTCTATTGAGGCCAAGGGCCCCAAAGGCGTGGATGCTTTAAAATTTCAATCGCTGGTGAATGTGGAGCAGGTCGAAAACGAAGTTATCGTTACTCGAAATTCCGATGAAAAAGACGCTCGTGCTGCCCATGGGTTGACGCGTGCATTGATTAATAATTTAGTTACTGGTGTGTCCACTGGCTTCTCGCGTGATCTTGAGGTTGTGGGTACTGGTTTTACTGTCCTGGCTCAGCAGGGAGGTTTACTCATAAACGTTGGTTTTTCCCATCCTGTATTTATTGGATCAATTGATGGGATTAACTATAACGTGCAGAAGGGTAACACCTCTTTCACCGTGAGCGGCTATAATAAACAGATGGTCGGTCAGGTTTCTGCTAAGATACGTTCAATACGTCCACCAGAACCCTTCAAGGGTAAGGGTATTCGTTATAAGAATGAATACGTGAGACGTAAAGCCGGTAAAACCGTAGGAAAATAAAGGATTTAGCTGTGAAGTATCCTAAATCAGCAAAAATATTAAAAAGGCTGAAAAAGAAAAAAGCTCTGCGAGCCCAATTATCGGGGACAGCAGAGGTACCGCGTTTGGTTGTATTCCGCAGCAATCGCCACGTTTATGCTCAATTGGTTAACGATCTTGAAGGTCGGGTAATCATTGGCAGTACAGACCTTCAGGAAGCCGTACAGGGACAACTGAAAGATTCTAGTACAAAAACTGACGCAAGTGTTGCTCTTGGCAAAACTATTGCTGAAAAAGCCAAGGCTGCAGGAATTAAAAAGGTCGTTTTTGACCGTAACGGGTTTAAATATCACGGCCGTGTCAAGGCGTTAGCTGATTCGGTAAGAGCCGAAGGATTGGAGTGTTAATGAAACGATCGATTAATCCAAGTGAGATCGAGTTCAAAGAGGAAAAGGTTGTCAAGATCAACCGGGTTGCTAAGGTTGTTAAGGGTGGCCGTCGTTTTAGCTTCAATGCCATAGTCGTAGTTGGCGATGGAAGTGGACATGTCGGTGTTGGTCTGGGAAAAGCCAATGAAGTCATGAACTCTGTGAATAAAGGTAAAGAAAACGCCAAAAAGAGCGTCGTTCGAGTACCTATAGTTAATGGCACTTTACCGCACGCCGTCATCGGTAAATATGGTGCTGGTCGAGTTATGCTGAAACCAGCTTCTCCTGGTACCGGAATTATTGCAGGGGGCGCCATTCGCGCCATCATGGAACAAGTTGGCATCACTGATGTGTTGGCCAAGATTCTGGGGACCCGTAATCCTCACAATGTGATCAAAGCCACCATGAACGGTCTTTCCCAGCTGAACGATGCTACAGAGATTGCCCGCAAACGTGGAATTTCCATTCAGGAGTTATTTAACTAAAATGAATGCCAAGAAAAAAGTCGATCAGATCAAGGTAACCCAGATTAAAGGGCTTATCGGTCAGAAGGAAAAAATAAAACGAACTGTTGAAGCGCTGGGTTTAAAGCGTATAGATCACAGTGTTATTCATGAAGATAATGATGTCATACGTGGCATGATTTTCAAGACAAAACACCTGGTCACAGTGGAGAAAGTATAAATGAAATTAGGTGAATTGAAACCAGCCGCCGGTTCTACTAAAAAGCGGAAACGGATCGGTCGCGGCAATGCCTCAGGGTGGGGTCGTAATGCTGGACGTGGTGAAAAAGGATATGGCTCCAGAAGTGGTTCTAAAAGTGCTGGTTTATTTGAGGGTGGTCAAATGCCTTTGCACAGAAGATTGCCAAAACGAGGGTTCACTAACCATTTTCGCAAGGAATACGAGATTCTGAATCTTCGCGATCTTGCCAGAATTGAAGCCACTACCATTGACGCTGCAATGTTGGTTGAAGCTGGTCTTATAAATAAGGCCGATAGTTTGATCAAGGTTCTGGGTGACGGTGAGATTGATCGTGCTGTTGAAATTACAGTTGACGCTTTTAGCAAATCTGCTGAAGAAAAGATCACAGCCGCCGGGGGAAAGGTAACGCGTAGATGATTGAAAAAATCAAAACCGTATTCCGAATTCCTGAGTTAAGACAAAGGATTCTGTTCACGCTGGGAATTATTGCTGTATTCCGTCTGGGAAGTCATGTACCATTACCGGGTGTTGATGTTGATGTACTGAGTGCGGCTATTGATAATTTACAACAGGGTATGCAGGGATTTCTGGGTTTATTTGATCTTTTCGCTGGTGGTAACTTTAAAAAAGCCACTGTTTTTGCAATTGGTATCATGCCCTATATCTCCGCTTCCATTATTTTGCAATTGCTGGGTTCAGTAATTCCATACTTCCAGAAACTTCAGAAAGAAGGCGAGGAAGGGCGTAAAAAGATTACGCAAATGACTCGCTACGCTACGGTGCTTATTGCCACAATGCAGGCTTGGGGAATTGGAATATTCCTAAGCAGCATGGAGGCTTCTGTTGGTGGAGCTACGGCCAAGGTCGTTCCCGTTGGCGGAACTGGCTTCATGCTCCTGACTGTTATTACTCTTGTAACCGGTACTATTTTTCTCATGTGGTTGGGAGAACAAATCACTGAGCGTGGGATTGGTAACGGTATTTCGCTAATTATCATGATTGGTATTCTGGTAAGACTGCCACAAGTGATCTTTAAAGAAATCCACTATGTACAGAATGATGTGCACACCATTTTTACTGAAATACTTTTGATGGGCATACTGGTCGCTGTGGTTGCAGGAGTTATTCTCCTGACGCAGGGCACCCGTAAGATTCCAGTACAATATGCCAAACGCGTTGTTGGTCGTAAGGTCTATGGTGGTCAATCCACACATATTCCTTTAAGAATCAATACGGCAGGTGTTATGCCGATCATCTTTGCTCAGGCAATTCTTATGCTTCCTGGTATGGTTGGGACTTATTTTTCAGATAGTGCCTGGGTTGGTACGATGTTAAGACTCTTTGATTTTAACCACCCCTTTTACCTGACCGTATTTGGTCTATTTATTGTGTTTTTTACTTACTTCTACACAGCGATTGCTTTCAATCCTGTTGAAGTAGCTGATAATATGAAGAAGCAGGGCGGATTTATTCCTGGTATTAGACCAGGGAAACGAACCGCAGAATATATTGACAACATACTTACCCGTGTCACCTTACCAGGTGCCATTGCTTTGGCTTTGATCGCTGTTTTTCCATCGATCATTGTTAATTTTTTAAATGTCGATTATGATGTAGCCAGCTTTTTCGGGGGAACCAGTCTGTTGATTATGGTTGGTGTTGCTTTAGATACATTGCAGCAAGTTGAATCTCACTTGTTGATGCGCCACTACGACGGATTTATGAAATCCGGTAAGATTCGTGGCCGTCGACGGATGTAATCGCAGCGTGTTGCGCTTTTTGATATGATTCGGTACAAATCACAGGATGAGTTCAAGACGATCCGGCGTGCTGCTAAGATCGTTCATGATGCCCTGCTAAAGGTTGAAGAACACGTTCAACCCGGGGTAACACTGCAAGAGTTAGATACAATTGCAGAGAATTACATTCTGAGTCAGGGAGCCATACCGGGCTTTAAAGGCCTGTATGACTTTCCTGCTACTCTTTGTTTATCACCTAATGATATGGTTGTGCACGGCATTCCAGATAAAACAGTGCTCAATGAAGGGGATATAATCGGGGTTGATTGTGGTGCCATTGTGGATGGATATTACGGAGATCATGCCAAGACTTTTGCAGTTGGCAAGATCTCAGAGGAGACCCAAAATCTTCTCGATGTAACGAGGGAGTCACTGCACCGCGGCATTGGACAGTGTATCCCGGGAAACTACCTCAATGACATTGGACACGCTATACAATCATTCTGTGAATCACATGGTTATAGTGTTGTTCGTGAGTTAGTCGGGCATGGCGTCGGCCGTCAATTGCATGAAGATCCTCAGGTGCCCAATTATGGGATTGCCGGGACTGGAGTGGAATTGAAGGAAGGCATGTGTCTTGCTATTGAACCGATGATAAATGCTGGTGTAAAAGAGATTTACACTGGTGATGACGGTTGGGCGGTTATGACCCGTGATGGGAAATATTCAGCTCACTTTGAACATACCATTGCAATAACTGCGAATGGACCAGTTGTGCTGAGCACGGCTGAAAAAACGGTATTTGATTAGGTAAGGAACGTATGGCAAAAGAGAAAATGATCGTGGCTGATGGCAATATTATGGAAAATCTTCCGAATGCCTCGTTTCGCGTGAAACTCGATAATGGTCATGAGGTTCTTGCTCATATATCTGGTAAGATGCGAATGCATTATATCAAGATCCTTCCAGGCGATAAGGTTACGGTGGAATTATCACCCTATGACCTTTCACGTGGCAGAATCACCTACCGCTACAAATAACTAAATAGGACGTAGATCAATGAAAGTTAGAGCATCAGTTAAACCAATTTGTGATAAGTGCAAAGTGGTTCGCCGCAAAGGCAAGGTGTTAGTTATTTGCGAAAATCCTAAACATAAGCAAAGACAAGGTTAAGGAGTAATCACTTGGCACGTATAGCAGGTGTTGACTTACCCAGAAACAAAAAGCTTCAATATGGGCTGACTTACATTTATGGTATCGGTTATCATTTTGCCGGTGAGATTTGTGAGAAAGCGGGCGTAGATCCGGATTTAAGAGTACAAGACTTAACTGAACATCAGGTTAGAGATATTCGTGAAGTCATTACCAAAGATTATCGGGTTGAAGGTGTTTTGAGAAATGAAACTCAAATGAACATCAAACGACTTATGGATATTGGATGCTATCGTGGTTTAAGACATCGCCGTGGACTACCGGTGCGTGGGCAGAATACTAAGAATAATGCCCGGACGCGTAAAGGTCGTAAACGTAATGTCGGAATCAAGAAGAAGGGTTAGGAGATAGTTAAGTGGCTAAAGCTCAAGCTAAATCCAGAAAAAAGAAGAGAGTTAAAGTAGAGCCTGAGGGCATTGTCCACATCAAGGCGAGCTTTAACAATACAATAATCAGTATCACTGACCGCAACGGTAATGTGATTGCATGGGCCAGTGCCGGCGTTGCCGGCTTTAAAGGTTCACGAAAAAATACCCCGTTTGCTGCCTCGCTAGCTGCCGAAAAGGTAGGCAAGGAAGCAATGGACGCCGGACTACAGCGCGCTGAAGTCCGGGTTAAAGGTCCTGGTGGTGGTCGTGAATCGGCTATTCGCTCAATCGCTGGATTGGGTCTCGAAATTACTGCAATCAAGGACATCACACCTATTCCTCATAATGGGTGCCGTCCATCTAAGAAACGTCGCGTTTAAGGAATAATAAACTATGGCACGTTTTAATGGACCCCGTGGCAAGATTTGCCGTCGGCTAGGATTTCAGGCTTTCGAGTCACCGAAATTTGCATCACCGACCAAGAATTATCCCCCGGGACAACATGGTCCTTCATATCGCCGCCGACCCTCTGAATATGGTCTGCAGCTTAAAGAAAAACAGAAAATGAAATACCTGTATGGTGTTCTTGAAAAACAGTTTCGTAACTATTTCAAGAAGGCAAACCAGAAAAAAGGTATCACAGGTCACAACTTGGTCGTCATGCTGGAAAGTCGTTTAGACAACAGTGTGTATCGGCTTGGCTTTGCCAGAACACGGCGCCAAGCTCGTCAGCTTGTAAACCATGGTCATTTTCTTGTAAACAACAAAAAAGTCAATATTCCTAGTTTTCAGATGAGAGCAGGGGATATAATCAAAGTTCGTGAAAAAAGTAAGAAACTTGAGTTCATTCATGATGCTATGCGTCGTGTACAGGGCGAAGGTAGCTTTCCCTGGTTAAGACTTGATAAGGCTAACATGGAAGGTATCTATGTTGAAGCCCCGGCTCGTGACCAGGTTCATGATGAATACAATGAGCAACTCGTTGTAGAGTTGTACTCCAAGTAAAAGTGAAGAAAGGATAATATGCCTAACTTTCACATACCCACTTCGTTTAAGATCAAAGATGGTGGTAGTGCTAATCAACAAATATTTGTTGTTGGGCCACTTGAGAGGGGATACGGAGTTACCATTGGTAATGGACTACGACGTGTTTTGCTTTCCTCAATGCCCGGAGCTGCTATAACGAGTGTTCGCATGGATAACGTGCTGCATGAGTTTGCAACTATCAAAGGTGTTAAAGAAGATGTCACAGATATGATTTTAAACCTCAAGGGTGTTCGGTTTAAACTTTTGGATTCAAATCCTGATAAAGTTCAAATTACCCTCAAAGGTCCCCATATTTTTACAGCTGGTGATATCAACAACGGTGAAGATCAATTTGAGATCTTAAATCCTGAGCATCAGATTGCTACTTTGAATGACGAAGCTGAACTTAGCCTTGAGTTAAGAATTCAGCGGGGTCGTGGTTATGTTCCTGCAGATCTTAATAAGCTGCCGGACTATCCCATTGGCACCATTTTCATTGATAGTATCTTTTCCCCCGTTGTGAAGGCTTCTTATGAAGTCATCCAACTTCAGGGTGCTGAGGATGAAGATCTTGAGATGTTAGAACTGCTCGTTGAAACTGATGGTAGTCTGGCTCCTCAAGAGGCAGTCAACTATGCAGCTAAAATGCTCATCGATCATGTACGCATTTTCGTTACTGAAGACATTAAATTGATCACTGAACCTGAATCAGAGATCGATGAAGAGGTCCTGCGTATTCGAAATGAGCTTAAACGTAGTATTGATGAACTTGAATTATCCGTTCGTTCCTATAATTGTCTTCAGGCTGCTGAGATCAAGAATATTTCTGATCTGGTTAGCAAGGAAGAGCAAGAGATGCTTCGCTACAAGAACTTTGGGCGAAAATCTTTAACTGAGCTTAATGAAAAACTTGCTGAGCTTGGATTGCATTTTGGAATGGAAATCGATAAATACATTTCAGAAGAATAGGCTGGTTTTATAGTATGCGACATAGAAAAGATGGTAGAAAACTAGGCCGAACAGCAAGCCACCGTAAGGCCATGTTGGCCAACATGGCTGCAAACCTGTTCCTGCATAAGCAAATTCGAACTACACATCCCAAGGCTCTTGAAGCACGTCGTTTTGCAGAAACTCTGATCACCAAAGCTAAAAAAGGTGATCTGCATTCTCGTAGACTCGTGCTGAAAGTAATACCCCATAAAGATGTTGTAAAGATCCTGTTTGATGAGATCGCTCCCCAGTACGCCGATCGTAATGGTGGTTATACGCGTATCATTAAATTAGGCCAAAGAAAAAATGATGCAGCTCATGTATCATTACTTTCTCTAGTAGATTTTGATCCCTCAGGTGAGGCGACTAAAAAAGCTGCTAAGGCAAAAGCTAAAAAAGCACCTGCCAAGAAAGAAGTGGCTAAGGCTGAGGTTGTTGAAGAAACAGTCGAAGTTGAAACTGCTGAAGTTGTTGAGGAAGTTACTACGGACACACCTGAAGTTGCTGAAGTGCCTGCCGAAGAAGCGGATACTTCAGAAGCTGAATCGAAAACATCCTGATCATTTTATTCTAATTTGAGAATTTGATGGTTCTGAGATATTTAAAGGCAGGGATTTTCCCTGCCTTTTTTCTTCTGCTAGGTTTAACCCAAACATTGATTGCCAGACCTGTCCAGGGGATCTGGGTTGTTCGTCATTCCATTACCACCCCACAGAAGGTCAGGGAATTGGTCGAATTTGCCAGCACCAATGGTTATACAGATTTATTTGTGCAAGTTCGCGGCCGGGCAGATGCTTATTACAACAGCCTGATTGTTCCCCGCTCTACACTTTTACGATCTAAGACTTATGACCCGCTTCAAGACATTATTCCTCAGGCTCATGCAAAAAATATTAAGGTGCACGCCTGGGTAAATATGTATCTAGCCTGGTCTGCCCGCAAATTACCCGCAGATCTTACCCATCTCGTTAATCGGCACCCTGAATGGGTGGAGGTAAATGGTCGAGGTAAAAGCGATCTGGAATTTGTTCCTCAAAACGGTCGTAATGGTCGGGAAGGGGTCTACCTCTCGCCTTTAAACGATGAGGTAAATAATCATTTACTTCAGGTAATTAACGAGATCGTTCAAAATTATCAGGTGGATGGAATACATCTGGATTATGTTCGCTTTCAAGATCGTGACTATGGTTATAATCGGTCCGGTCGCAAAAAATTCCTCATGCAGCATAATGTGGATCCCATTACCCTGGGGAATGGCAAAGGGTCATACTGGTATCGCCTAAATCCTGCGGATAAAGAGAAATACTGGTTATTGTGGAATGAATTTCGGCGCAATGAACTCACCAAATTCATTGGTCGTATTCACAAAAGTATCCAATATATTAATCCTGCTGTTAAATTATCAGCAGCTGTAAAACCTAATCCACAGACTGCCCGGACTCGTTTCTTTCAGGATTGGTCAGCCTGGCTAAACTCCGGTAGCATGGATTTTGTCATACCGATGAACTATGCTAAATCAGAGTTGGATTTTAAACGGAGCATGACTGCCATGCAAAATGAGAATATTCCAGCAGAAAAAATATTTATGGGTATTGCAACCTATAATCAAAACAGTTTCACATCCGCCTCTAAGATTGGTCAGTCAAGAAGGGCTGGATACACAAACTTGGTTATATTTTCTTATGATACCCACGAAAAAGACCCGAGATATTTTGATCAAATTCACCGTAGCTTAAAAAGATAGGAGGCAATATGGGGCGTACAATCACACCGCCTACTGGTAGTAAATTGCATTGTAAGGGATGGCATCAAGAGGCCGCCTATCGAATGATTCAACATAACCTGAGTCCAGATGTCGCTGAGAATCCAGATGAATTAATCGTCTATGGTGGCTATGGAAAAGCCGCCCGTAACTGGGAAGCATTTGATGCCATTCTCAAGTCACTACGTGAGTTGGAGAATGATGAGACATTAATAATCCAATCTGGTAAACCAGTGGCCGTTTTTAAAACGCATGAACAAGCTCCGCGAGTGCTACTCAGCAATTCCATGCTCGTTCCCAACTGGGCCAATTGGGAACACTTCAATGAATTGGATAAAAAAGGTCTGATGATGTACGGCCAGATGACTGCCGGGAGTTGGATCTATATTGGTACTCAAGGCATTCTTCAGGGTACCTATGAAACGTTGGCTTCATTAGCTAAACAGCAAAATTGGGATGACTTGCGGGGTAAGGTTGTTGTTACAGCCGGCCTGGGAGGAATGGGTGGTGCCCAACCTCTGGCTGTAACCATGAATAATGGGATTGCACTGGTCGTTGAAATTGATCCTACACGAATCCAACGCCGCTTGGATACCCGCTATTTGGACAAAGCGACCAAAGACCTTGCCGAAGCTTTGGAGTGGATCAAAGCAGCTAAAGGTAAGGGTGAAGCATTAAGCATTGGTCTGGAAGCAAACGCTGCAGACATTCTGCCAGAACTCATATCCCGTGGATTTGTCCCCGATGTTGTCACTGATCAGACCTCTGCTCATGATGAATTACGTGGGTATTATCCCCATGGTATCAGTTTTGAAGCAGCCCAAACACTCAGAGAATCTGACCCAAAGCAATATGTAGCAATGGCCTATAAATCCATGGCACGTCATGTAGAAGCCATGCTGGCCTTCAAAAAGGCTGGCTCTATTGTCTTTGATTATGGAAATAATATCCGGGCCCAGGCTGAAAAAGCAGGGGTGAAGGATGCTTTTGATTTTAAAGGCTTTGTACCTGAATATATCAGACCCCTGTTCTGTGAGGGTAAAGGTCCTTTCCGCTGGGTAGCTCTCTCAGGTGACCCCAAAGATATTCATCGTACAGATGAATTGGTTAAGGAATTATTCCCTGAAGATGAAGCACTTATCCGCTGGATTGATATGGCCCATGATCGGATCGAATTTCAGGGTTTGCCCAGTCGGATCTGCTGGTTGGGATACGGTGAGCGAAAAAAACTAGGGCTGGCCATGAACGAATTGGTTCGTAATGGAGAAATTTCAGCACCTCTGGTAATCGGCCGAGATCATCTTGATTCTGGATCCGTCGCCTCTCCCAATCGGGAGACGGAAGGAATGATCGATGGATCTGATGCTGTTGCCGATTGGCCCATACTTAATGCACTGATCAATGCCGTAGGTGGTGCCAGCTGGATCTCTGTTCACCATGGAGGAGGAGTTGGTCTGGGGTATTCAATCCATGCTGGAATGGTAATCGTAGCCGATGGCACCAAAGAAATGGATGAAAGATTAGGTCGTGTACTGACTACAGATCCCGGTACGGGTATTGCCCGACACGCTGATGCAGGTTATGAGCGAGCCATAGAAGTAGCCAACGAACGTGGTGTCAAATTACCAATGATCAATGGCTAATTTCAGCAACTACTCATGGATTTAAACCCAATCAAAGGGATTAGCAATATTGGGCAGTGGGTGTCCTGGAATCCCCAATCCCGGAAAATGGATGTAGGGGAGGGCGGAACCTGGTTCATCGAGGATGGGTGCTTTACCGAATACCATTCAAAAGTATATACAGATCCAGATTTGCTGAATGCCCAGGGCTGTTTGCTAACCCCCGGTCTGGTAGATCCCCATACTCACCCGGCTTTTGCAGCCACCCGTGAGCTAGAGTTTGAAATGCGTTCCCAGGGAAAAACCTATCAGGAGATTGCAGCTGCCGGAGGCGGAATCCGGAATTCTGTTCGCAAATTGCGGAATATCACCGAAGTAGAACTGACTGAGCTGGTAGCCCAAAGACTTAACCTTATGCTGACCCACGGGACAACCACTGTAGAGTGCAAGAGTGGTTATGGACTTTCCACAGAAGCGGAGATGAAATCCCTACGGGCGATTCGCTCTGCCTCGCAGAAGTCACCCCTTCACACCTTTTCAACCTTTCTGGGTGCCCATGAAGTGCCTGATGAATATCGTGAGGATCGGGAGAGCTATATCAAGCTGATCATCAATGAGATGATTCCCAGGATCTCAAAGGAAAAGTTAGCAGATTTCTGTGATGTCTTCTGTGAAGAAGGAGTCTATACAACAGATGAGACTCAACAAATTCTTCAAGCAGCCCAAGCGGCTGGATTACAACTAAGATTTCATGCTGATGAGTTTGTTTCTACCGGAGGGGCAGAACTAGCTGTCAAGCTTGGAGCATTATCAGCAGATCATCTAATGGCTATTTCGGATGCCGGAATTGCAGCATTGGCTGGTTCTGATACTGTTGCAACGCTCCTGCCAGGAACAACCTTCTTTTTAGGAAGCGGTACGTGGGCTCCAGCACGTAAGATGTTGGATGCCGGTGTTACCCTGGCCCTGGCTACGGACTTCAATCCTGGCAGCAACATGAGCCTTTCAATGCCATTTATGATGACCTTAGCCGTCATCTACCTGCACATGACCCCATTGGAAGCTCTACAGGCCGCCACCCAGGGAGCAGCAAAATCATTGGGTATCGAGGAATCACGTGGAGCACTTTATCCTGGTTATCGGGCAGACGCTGTCCTTTGGGATGCTTCCAATTTCCGACAACTATCGTACTTCTACGGAACAAATCATGTCAGGAACGTGGTTATTAAAGGTGAACTTACGTCTTCCTCACCGTGTTAAAACTGAATTTGGATGGTGTGGTCTAACCATTGATGGGGGGTTGGTGCTTGGTATTTGTGTTGAGACAAAGCCTGCTTTGTCTCTACGGAATTCCCAAACGTCCAAACGTGCAAACATCCAAACATCCAAACGTGCAAACATCCAAACGTGCAAACATCCAAACGTGCAAACATCCAAACATCCAAACATCCAAACCATATCGCTTGATTCAGCCCTAGCAAAACGTATATTGCCCAATCTAAAAAATTTCTGAATTGGAGGAAATTCACGTGTATCTCAAGAAACTGATCCTAATAATACTTAGTTCGTTGCTCCTCGCATCATTTAGCTTTGGCCAGTCCAGTTCGGTCATGTATCGGGAGGCTCAGAAAATTTTTCAGAGCTATCGATATCAGGTAGACTATTCTGATTTTCAGTTGAAAACCTATCAAGAAAATGGACATAACATCCTTCAGCTTTTGGTGATAATGAAATCTGGACGTAATCACTTTGATGAAGCTTTACTGGTAGGATATGCCGCTAGCGGTGCTGCCATAATAAAAACGGAATCCAATGTTGATCGGGTCAGTGTCGTTGTAAAGGTCCAGTATAAGGACGAAGTTTCTATTGCAGCTACTGCGGATGCTGAAGATGTGGTCAAGTTGTATCAGGAGAAAATGGATGTTTCAGTATTCATGGGACGGTTAACCTGGTATTGATCTGATTAATTATTTTGATATTGATTTTTTTAAAGCGAGGATTTGAATCCTCGCTTTTTGTAACTATCTGATTTGAGGCACCTATGCGAGTACAAAAACAAATATTTCTACCTGTTCTGATCATGGTTCTGGTCCTGAGCAATTGTGCCGGGTTATTGGGACCTGATGTCAAGCCTGGTGTTAAACTCTTCGAGGCAGGGGATTATTCTGGTGCGCTGAAGCACTACGAATCCATTATCGAGGCTGATGAAGCCAACGGTAAAGTGTATCGCCTGGCTTATGAGAGTGCCTTCAAAGCCGGGAAACGAGTGACTGCAGCCAAGTATTATAAGTCTGCCGTTCAGGACGGATTTCCAGTGGATTCATTGCAATCCCTGGCGACTGAACTATGGTATGATCGGGCATTGAAGGTTATGGGTATGAATGAATGGGCCGCCGCTCGAAAAGCTGCTGAACAGGTAGCTTGGTTGGCAGCTGACTCCCAACAGGATAAATTTTGCAGAAACATACTGGCTGGTAAGCAAAAATATGACCGTGGGGCTCATAAAGGGCTTTGGGATGCCATAAATGATTATAGCAAAGCTGCTAACTATGATCCCAGCTCAGGATTGCCTTATTATCTCATGGGACAAGCCCGTTATAAAAACGATCGGAATGACTACGATGCGGCTTTAGAAGATTACTATGAATCACTAAAGGTTGAACCCAAGGGCTACTTTGCCGCTCAGGCTCGGGCTGATATCAAAAAGATCGAGGCAGTCAAACAAAAGATGAAAGCCTTCTGGGGGAAGTAATGAATTCAGGTTTTCTATTTTATTGCAGAGCTCGCTGAGAGTGCAGAGGTTTTTAGGTATAGAGGTATAAAGTGTGTAAGTATAGAACTTTACTTGTCTTTGCGCGGAACGCAGTGACACGGCAATCTCCTTTTTATGGTGCAGATGGTAAAGGTATAGGGAGACTTGGATACTGCTGAAAGTTTTTCGGCTTTACGACCTTCGATCACTCTGCGTCTGCGAGAGGAAAAATGTTAAAAAATCGCTCTATTTCTTTTTAAAGATCCGAGCTTTTTCAAACCGATTTTCTGTACCTTCTCGCATGCGGGTAATGTTTGAGCGGTGGGTGAAGATAATAAACACTGGTATCATCAGGGCAAATACTCTCAGGGTAAGTGAAATCTGAGCATCTGGATTGATCCCTTCGATGATGAACAGGGTCACTGGCAGGGCCGTTGCCGCCAGCATACTTCCCAGAGAAACAATTCCAGTTGTCATCAGCGTCAGGATAAAGACCAGAATACAAAATGGTAGAGCGATAGGGAACAGGGCGATCAGCATACCAGCAGCCGTCCCAACACCCTTACCCCCTTTAAATCCAGCAAAAACAGTATATGTGTGTCCCAAAACAGCTGCAAAGCCGGCAATAATCATGAGCAGATCTGAATTATTGGCAAATGCTATCGAATTGGAGTGAAATGCACCTGCAACATAGGCAGGTAGCCAGCCCTTAAACATATCAACAGCTGTTACAAACAAAGCTGGTTTCCAACCGAAAGTACGAAAAATGTTAGTGGCGCCGGCGTTGCCAGAGCCATGTTCACGGATATCCGTTTTGTATATTAACTTGGAGACAATAATACTGGTAGGTGTTGATCCCACAATGTACGCGATCAAAACAAGTAGAATGAGTTCAAGCATATTTTAATTCCTTATCTATTTTTAGGTTTCTTTGTCCAAAGTATTTACCTCTGAATTTCAGAAATATTTATACGAGTTCCATGGTATCAGAATGACAATCTGATCTTGGCATGGGGACTTTTGAATCTAAACAGTCCGAATCCAAGTGGAGCATAGGAAAAGTATAAGATTAAAAAAAACGTTCTGGATAATATAGGTGCTATTCCAGGGTGAAGAGCAAAATAATTCCAGGTTCATTTATATTGTAGCGCAATCCCAACGGCTCCCTGGCCAGAATGCACTCCGAGTGCAGGACAAATATCTGAGATGTAGCGACTCGTTGTTTCGATAGGATGCTTTTATTCTGTTCACGCATATCATCGACTTTTTCCTGTTGGATTTCACCAAATTGGGTAAGGCTGCCAAAGAGCTTGGCCGGGTCATCAGTATGGATATGGATCTTGGCCGGTGTTTTGATCCGGCAATAACGATACTGTCACCCATATTTTGCAGAATCTTATTGAGTTGATCTCGGGGGATATCTTCACCGACAATTCGAGGGGCTATAATCTTGTATCACAGCATATTACCCCTCGACGGAGCCTGTGCAGAGCGGAGCCGAAGTGCTCGGGATGACGACCAAGAAACAACAAATAAAACATCTAACAAAGACTTTATAGACCGACACTGATTTATGTGCCACAATATAGGTCATAAATTAGAATTCATAAAAAAAATTAAAAAATTGCACTTAAAGCAAGTATAGCGTTCAAAAATTGTTTGGGAATCGCTTATATGACCTTCATATTTGCACGTTCATTGACTTAGTGAACGTGGTTTTAATTTTGAGCTGCATAGATGATAGTTGCAAGCCTAAAACCCAAAACGTTTCCACAGGTTTGTTCCTATGGAGACATCATAAATTGAGATAGCAAATCACAGGAGGTTTCATGTCTCTAATTATTACTGATGAATGTATTAACTGCGGTGCTTGTGAACCAGAATGCCCCAACGAAGCAATTTCCGAAGGCGATGAATTTTACGAGATCAATGCTGAGCTGTGCACAGAGTGTAAAGGTCATTTTGATGAATCCCAGTGTGTAGAGGTTTGTCCGGTTGACTGTATCCAGGTGGGTGTCGTCGAATCGGATGAAGTCCTCATGGCTCGCTTTACCAAACTGACTGGCTGATAATTCAGTTATTTTTGGTTAAAGATCATTCAGTTGATTTAAAGAGGTCTCCCGGAAGGGAGACCTCTTTATTAAGTCTGCTTCTCGTCTAATTTATTAAAAATATGTCGGTTAGATCAATATTATCCAAGCTGGAAAAACAAAAATTAGTACGATTCCATGGATATTGCCATGGAATAATGTCAGCTTGGGCAGCGATGAGATTTACTCAGGAAACTCAACACTTCACCATCATTTTCCCTGCATCTGCTGAATTGAAAACTATATTAGCGGGCTATGAAAGTTAAAGGAAATATTTCTGAATGAATGAAGACAAACTTAAATCGCTTTTACAACAGGTTAAGTACCCTGGTTTCAGCAAAGATGTGGTTGCTTTTGGGCTGATCCAGAATGTTAATATAACTGATGATGGTGTTGAACTTGGTGTAAAATTCTCCTCCGAAAAAGAAGAGATGCGTCAGGAAATTCTCACCAATATTGAAAAAGTGTTGCGGAATGGTGGCTTTGAGAAAGTCAGCATTGAAATTATTCAAGCACCTGCCCAACCTGCGCCCGGTACTGAAAGTTCAACTGCCCCTCCTGGTATTCCCGGTGTTAAGCACACCATTGCTGTCGCCAGTGGTAAGGGAGGTGTGGGGAAATCAACTGTAGCAGCTAACCTCGCAGCGGCTCTAAAAAAGCAGGGTCACTCAGTCGGTATTCTTGATTTGGATGTTTTTGGTCCCAGTTTACCCATCACCATGGGTATTCATGAGGTCCCGAAAGTTTTAGAAGGCAATAAACTTCAGCCGATCAAACAATATGATATATCCCTCATGTCTCTGGGTTTTCTGCTTACTGATAGTTCTCCGGTAATCTGGCGGGGAGCCATGGTAACCAAAATGGTATCTCAATTTCTATTTGATGTGGCCTGGGGTGAGTTGGATTACTTGATCCTTGATTTGCCACCAGGAACTGGAGATGTTCAATTAACTCTGGTTCAACAGATCGCATTGACCGGTGCGATCATCGTTACTACCCCTCAAGACCTGGCTCTGAAGGATGTTGAACGGGGAGCCAATATGTTTGAAAAGGTCAACACGCCGGTCCTGGGTATTGTCGAAAATATGTCCTACCACGTCTGTACCAAGTGTGGTCATGTATCTCAGATCTTTTCCACAGGTGGTGGAGATAAAGAGAGTAAGCGTCTGGATGTACCCTTGCTGGCTAAGATCCCGCTTAACGAGGAGATCATGCAGGCTGGAGAACAAGGTGAACCATTGGTGATCCATCTTCCTGAATCTGAAGCTGCTCAGTTATTTATGCAAATAGCCAATAAAGTTGATGAATTAGTGAAGTGATCAGGGATATGGTCTCACAAGCAAATATACTAGAGACTTTACGCAAAGTCTATGATCCAGAGATTCCAGTGAACCTGGTTGATTTGGGACTGATTTATGATGTTTATGTAGACGATTCCAATGTTGTGATCAAGATGACCTTAACAGCCGTTGGATGCCCCATGCATACCGTAATTTCACAAAATGTCAAAGAAGCCGTTGAAGCTCTGGATGGTGTAAATGAGGTCCGTGTGGAAATTGTCTGGGAACCCCGTTGGAACCCGGATATGATTAGCCCTGAGGGGCGCATTGCCCTGGGAATGACATAAATGGGTAAAGGTGTGACAGCCTCAGAATTGGCAAAATTAAAAGCAGAAGTTATCGCCCATGGAGATCTACCAGGGCATGTTGCTATCATTATGGATGGTAATGGTCGCTGGGCAAAATCCAGATCCCAGCCGCGGATTTTTGGTCATAGAGCCGGAGTAAAAAGTGTCCGCAATATTACGGAAATAGCCGGTGAATTAGGGCTGAAGACGCTTACGTTATACACCTTCTCCAGTGAAAATTGGAAACGCCCAAAACTAGAAGTATCAGCATTAATGAACCTGCTGCTGGATACAATAACCAAAGAAGTGGACGACCTGCATCGTAATAATGTTCGGCTGACGGTTATTGGTGATCTTGACTCCATGCCCAAGGGGCCTCGTAAGGGTATGTTGGATGGTATTAAGCGGACCTCACAGAATACTGGTCTTAATTTGAATCTAGCTTTGAACTATGGCAGTCGTCAGGAGATTTTGCAGGCGGTTCAGGCCATTGGCAAGGCGATAGAGCAGGGTGATTTAAAAGCAGCCGAGATCAGTGATAAAATCATCTCCCAAAATCTCTATACCGCTAATATTCAAGACCCGGATCTTTTAATTCGAACCAGTGGAGAATTCAGGTTGAGCAATTTCCTGCTGTGGCAATTGGCTTATACTGAGATTTTTGTTACACCCGTGTTTTGGCCTGCCTTTGGAGAGCAAGAATTTTTGGATGCAATTAAGGAATATCAAAAAAGGGAACGAAGATACGGACAAGTTAGTGAACAAATTCAAACTTAGAACGTTCGTTTAGATATGAAAAAATATTATAGACACTTAGCAAGCCTGATTTTAAGCACATCTCTTTTGATGGGTCAACAGGCAGCCTCGATTAAAATTGCCAGTATTGATGTCGTTGGAACAAAGACAGCTGCTCCGGAAGTAGTTATTTCAGCCTCCGGCTTAACACCTGGTATGGAAGCGAATCAGGAAGATTTTTCTGAAGCGGTCAAACAGTTGTGGAGTCTCGGGCTTTTTTCTGACGTTAAAATTCTCTCAGACCAAGATAGCCCGGAAGGTGTTTTGATAATCATTAGCGTGGAAGAATATCCTCGCCTGGATAAGATTGTTCTGGAAGGGAATAAGAAACTCAAGACCGATAAAATTGATGAAGCCCTTAATCTCCATCCTGGTCAAGCTCTGACGCCCTTCATTGTTTACGAAAGTCAACGGATCATACAGCAACTGTACTACGAAGATGGGTATTTGCTGGCAGAGATCGAACCCAGCACATTTGAAGGGGAGCGGGAAAATACTCGGGGCGTTAAGTTTCAAATTACTGAAAACAAGAAGGTGTCTGTTGGCACCATCCATTTTACCGGCAATACTCAGCTTACAGATCGCAAATTGAAGAAAAAAATGGAGAAGATCAAAGAGGAGCGTTGGTGGAAATTCTGGGCTGATACAGAATTCTCCATTGATAACTTGCGGGAGGATCAGCGAGCAATCGAGAATTATATGCATTCACTGGGTTATCGAGATGCTGAAATTCTGGGTGATAGTCTTTATTATTCGGAAGACTTGAAAAAGATGTTTTTTCAGATTGATTTGCATGAAGGTGCAAAATACAAATATGGAGATGTTCGTGTTTTAGGAAACACAGTCGTCGAAACTGAAGATATCCTGGCCGCTTTGGGAATCTCCACTGGGGATCAGTACAACTCTGAAAAGCTCATGGAAGCTATTGAAATGGGTGTCCGCGGTCCTTACATGGATAAGGGCTATCTGTATGCTCAGATCAATCCCATCGAGATGCCTGTAGCAGCTGATACTGTTGATCTAACCCTGGAAATCACAGAGATGAATCCAGTCCATATTCGCCATATCAAAATCATTGGTAATGGTAAAACGAAGGAAAATGTCATCCGGCGTGAACTCAGAATATTTCCAGGTGACCTTTTTAGCCGCACCGCACTCATGCGTTCCCAGCGAGAGGTCATGATTCTCAACTATTTTGCGAACGTTGTACCAGATGTAATTCCTTATGATGATGATGAGATTGATCTGGTTTTTGAAGTTGAGGAGAAGAATACAGGAACTGCAACTGCCAGTGCCGGCTACAGTGAGCGGGATGGCTTTATTGGAACCGTGGGTCTGCAATTCCCTAATTTTCGGGGAAATGGTCAACAACTTTCATTTAATTTTCAACGTGCCTACAGTTATGAAGCCTTATCAATCAGCTTTGTTGAACCCTGGTTGTTTAATACCCCTAACTTGTTAGGTGTTAGTCTATTCGACCAGGACCGCAGCCAAAACTCCAGCACATCATACTTTAGCTACGGTTCAAGTTATTCCACACCTTATGATGTCCACACAACTGGCGGTTCCATTACCTTTGGACGTCGCTTTCAATGGCCTGATAATTATTTTCGGGGTCGTTGGACCTTCAGAGGGGCTATTGACCGGTACGATCTGGAAAAAGTCTACTATCAAAGTATTTTTGACCGGGTAAATCCAGCACATCTGGAAAGAACTTCTGGAATTAGTTTATCTCAAAATATTACCCGAGATTCGCGGAATGCTCCTGAATTTCCTACCAGTGGATCAGTTTTAACCTTGAATTCATTATACAGTGGTGGAGTGTTGGGGGGTAATGAGAGTTTCTTCAAGCAAAAAGCCAGTCTGGAATGGTATACACCGATCTGGAAAGATAAATTGGCCATGCGTAATTATTTTGAAGGCGGTATGCTTGAGCCTATGCAGTTGGATTCCACTCATATCATTCCCTACGATGAGTACTTTTTTATGGGCGGTGCTGGTCTGATCTACGGCAGTGCCTTGCGAGGTTATGGCGAACGATCAGTTGGAACCTTGGATGGTGATGCTTACTTTGGTGGAATGGCGTCCTTCAAGTATACCTTGGAAATGCGCTTTCTATTGTCGCCGAGTCCCATGATGTATTTGATCGGTTTTGCAGAGGCAGGCAATGTTTGGGATAATTTTGACTCAAGTAACCTTTTTGACCTGAAACGATCAATTGGGTTTGGTGGCCGAGTGATCATGCCACCCTTGGGTATGTTGGGGATTGATATTGGTTGGGGATTCGATCAGGATCCGGTACCAACGTGGAAAACACCGGAATATCATTTTATTTTTGGTCAGCAATTTTAAGAGACATCTGTTAAGGAGAACATATTTTGAACAACGCTACACTCAAATTAATCTTACTGCTAACTTTATCCGTTGCTGCTTTTGGGCAGAAATTCGGTTATATCAATTCAGAATACATTCTATCCCAGTTTGAGGAGTTTCGTGAAGCTCAGAGCAAGCTTGAAGTAGAAGGTCGTAAACTGGAAAAACAGTATTATGATATGGCAGCATCGTTGGACAGTATGCAACAGGATTATGAACGTCAGAAATTTTTAATGACTGAAAGCAATCGCGGTGCAAAAGAAAATGAGATGCGTCGCCTGGCTGAGGAAATTCAACAATTTCAGGTTCAGAAATTAGGGCCTCAAGGTGAGTTTTATCAAAAGCAACAGGCCTTGGCAGATCCAGTCCTGCAAAAGATCAACACTGCCATCAAGAAGGTCGGTGAAAATGGTGGTTACGATTTTATCTTTGATACTGTAGCCGGTAACATTTTGTATGCCCAGGATAAGTTTGATCTCACTGAAAAAGTCTTAAAGGAGCTCCACCAATAAGGAGCCTGTCATTTCATTGACAATCAAATTAGGTGAACTAGCTCTAACCCTTGGTGTTAGGCTCGAGGGAGATGAGAGTGTGGAGGTCTCAAGACTTAATGAGATCCAGAGTGCTTCAGTTCACGAAATTTCTTTCCTCTCGAATTCCAAATATATTAAATATGCCAAAACGACTCAGGCAGCAGCCTTGATTGTGCCTGAGGATATGGATATTGAATTTCCTAATCTGTTGCGATCTCCTAATCCCCAACAAAGTATGCTGCGAACATTGCAGCTTCTGAATCAGCAGGAGCGGCCGATTCGTCCCGGGATTCATGCAACTGCAGTGATAGATTCCCAAACGATGATTCCTGATTCCGCTGAAGTTGGTCCAGGGGTTGTCATTGGTAAAGGCGTTGAGCTGGGTGAACAGGTCATTCTGGAAAGTAACGTAGTAATCGGTAATGCCTGTAAAATTGGGGCTTATAGCCGTCTTTTTCCAAACGTTGTGCTCGCTGAACAAAGTATCATGGGTAAAAAGTGTATCATCCATAGTGGTACTGTCATAGGTAGTGATGGATTCGGTTTTGCCGTAGAATCCGGTAAGATCCACAAAATTCCGCAGACTGGCAATGTGATTCTGGGAGATGAGGTTGAGATCGGTGCAAATTGTACCATTGATCGCGGTTCCATCGGACCAACAACCATTGGAGATGGCACTAAATTAGATAATTTGGTTCATATAGCGCATAATGTTCATATTGGAAAAAATTGTTTTCTGACTGCTCAGATTGCCATAGCTGGCAGCACTGTTTTGGGTGACCGGGTTCAGATGGGTGGTCAAAGTGGTGTAGTTGGTCATTTACACGTTGGCGATGATGTTTCCATTGCCACGCGTGGTGGTGTGACGCGTGATATTCCAGATGGAGTAATGGTCAGTGGATTTCCGGCACGTCCTCACCGGGATGAATTAAAAATTGAAGCGATTATTCAAAAATTGCCTGAGTTATATAAAGCTGTCAAAACACTTGAAAAACAAGTAAATAAACCCTAAGTGAGTGCTCTGAGCTAAGTGAAGGATTTGAAGTAGATGCAGGATAGAAGAGAAAATCAGAGAAGTATTAAAAAAGCCGTTTCCATAGCAGGAATAGGGTTACATACGGGTGTTCAGACTAGACTAACATTCAAGCCTGCTGCTGAGAATACAGGGATTCGATTTTTACGGACAGATGTGCCTAATGCCAAACCAATTCCGGCAGATATTGACCATGTTGTAGACATCTCTCGTGGGACCACCCTGGAGCACAACGGAACTAGAATTCACACAACAGAGCATGTTTTAGCAGCAATCAGCGGCCTGGAAATCGATAATATTCTGATTGAATTGGATAATAAAGAACCACCTGTGATGGATGGAAGCGCTATACCCTTTGTTGACATTTTGCTGGAAGCTGGATTTGAGGAGCAGGACGCCGTTCGTGAATATCTTGTTCTGGATAAGACCATTACCTACTCTGACCCTGAAAAAGGCGTTGATATTCACGCCCTGCCTTCAAATCAGTTTCGGGTCACCTTTCTTATTGATTATAAGCTTCAGTCCCTGGGGACCCAGTATATGTCCTTCTATTCTCGGGAACAGGATTTTGTTGAACAGATAGCTCCTGCCCGGACCTTTTGCTTTCTCCACGAAGTAGAAGAATTGAAAGCACAGGGGTTAATCAAAGGAGGCTCTGCAGATACCGCGCTGGTCATGATTGATCGCAAGATTGAAGAATCGGAGCTGAATCGTCTCCAGAAGTTATTCAATATTGATGAAAAGCTGATTCAGAGTGATAATGGAATTCTTAACGGAAAAGAATTACGCTCTAAAACAGAACCGGTACGTCATAAAATTCTCGATCTGATTGGTGATCTTGCCTTGTTGGGCATGCCGATTCAGGGACATATCACCGCTGCTCGCAGTGGTCACGCCAGTAATGTTGAATTGGTTCGTTTGTTGAAAAAGGAATATGAAAAGCAGATTCTGGCAAAACGTTTTCAAAGACGTCCCAGAGAACGTCAGATTGTCTTTGATACAGAAGCAATTATGCGGATTTTACCGCACCGTTATCCCTTTCTGCTCATTGATCGGATCATTGATTTTACACCTGGGGAAAAGATTACTGCCATCAAGAATGTTACCATGAATGAGCCCTTCTTTCAGGGGCATTTCCCGGGCAAACCGGTTATGCCTGGTGTGTTAACTCTGGAAGCCATGGCCCAGGCTGGTGGAGCCCTGCTGTTGAATGCAGGGGAAGATCCTGAGAATAAGCTGGTCTTTTTCTCGGCCATTAATAATGTGAAATTCCGTAAGCTCATCGAACCGGGGGATCAGATAATATTTGAAGTAGAACTGATAAAATTCCGCCTGCGCTCAGCCAAGCTTAGAGGTATGGGGTTTGTGGACGGAAAATTAGTTGTTGAAGCTGATCTTATGGCTTCCATTGTGGAACGATAATCCATGATACCCCGTATTCATCCTACAGCAATCATCAGCCCCGATAATGTAGTCATCGGGAAGAATGTCAGCATTGGACCCTATGCAATCATCGAAGAGAATGTAACTATTGGTGATGGTAGTATCATCAAAGCGCATGTGTTGATTGGTGCCAGGACTACGCTGGGGAAGAATTGTCGCCTTTTTAATGGTGCTGTAGTGGGAGAAATACCACAGGACCTTAAGTATGCCGATGAAGAGACCGAGACCATTCTTGGTGACAATGTTATTGTACGGGAATATTGCACCATCCATCGAGGGACAACCGATAGGTGGAAGACTACCATTGGCAATACTGTGCTGATTATGGCCTATTCTCATATTGGTCATGATTGTATCATTGGTGATAATGTGATTATTGCTAATTCCTGCAATATGGGTGGTCATGTTGAAGTTGGCGATTTTGTAATAATTGGTGGGGCAGTGCCCATCCATCAGTTTGTTAAGATTGGTAAACACGCTTTTATTGCTGGTGGTTTTAGAATTACCAAAGACATCCCGCCCTATATTAGGGCCTCAAATATCCCCCTTACTTACAATGGTTTAAATTCTGTGGGCCTGCATCGCCGGGGCTTTCCCAGTGACAGTATCAGTCTTATCAAACAAGCTTACACCCGTATTTATCGTAGCCATATGAATGTTAGTCAGGCGGTTAAGGATATTTCTGAGAACATGAAAATAACTCCAGAAGTTCAAGATATTCTGGATTTTATTGATGAAAGTACACGAGGCATCATTCGGGGATAATGACTATGAAGGTCTTCCTTCACCCCTGAACTGCCCTGTTTATGGCATTGTTTACCATTAAGTTTACCCGCATATTTTTCGTTACCCTAATTTGTTTTGCTGTCTCAGCTTATGCCAGTGATTTCCCCCAATGGATGGACCAGTCAACCTTTAGCTCAGACCTGAGGGCAGCTGCCAGAATTAGCAATTTACCCAATCCTGGTGGTGGTGAACACTATCTTGGTTTGACTTCTTCTCTGGCAATGGTTTCCGCTGAATCAGGTGAAAATATTGTCATTCCTGGCGTTCGCATAGCCATCTATCCTAATCCAGGTTATAATCTGTGGACCCGATTTGCCAGGTGGCCGGGTAGTGAACCTGTTTTTTCAGTCGGCACCGGAATTCAAGTGGAATTCCCAGGAGAGCAACAGGCCGTTCGGCAGGCAATCGGGTTGACCTGGAATAAAGTCTTTGGCAATGGTTATACTCAAAGAGATATCAGCGCCCATGCGTTATACGGACGTTCTAATAGATCGTTTGATTATGGATTGATAGCAATCCTGGATTTGCACCATATTATTGTGGAAGGTAATCACGAAATTGCCGACTATAATGAAACTATTTTTAAGGCAGTACCGTATATTAGCTGGATGGTCATGAGCCAAAGTAAATTAACCTTAAACCTTCCTCTGGATTCTCAGGGACTTGCTCTTGAGCTGAGTTTTGAATGGGTCTTGGGGCCGCGGGATTAGATGAATAACACAAAATATCTTTCAGTATTGGGCTCTACCGGTAGTATTGGTGTAAACGCCTTGAATGTTGTCCGCAGTTTTCCCGATGATTTTCGAGTGCGATATCTTTCAGCCCATACTCAATTTGAGCTGCTCATCGAACAAGCCCGGGAGTTTACACCAGCGGCTGTTGTCATCGGTGATGAAAACCACTTTAAAATGGTCAAAGACGCCCTGCCCGGAATTGAAGTTTTAAAAGGAAGAGCTGGACTTCTGGAGATGGCCGCCCGGGATGATGTTGATACCATGCTCAACGGAATAGTGGGTAGTGCTGGGATGGAACCAACCATTCGCAGTATCCAGGCTGGTGTAAATGTGGCTCTGTCCAATAAAGAAAGCCTGGTTATGGCTGGTGATCTAATCAATCAGCTACTCGTAGAAAAAGGGGTTGATTTATTCCCGGTGGATAGTGAGCACTCAGCGATTTGGCAATGCCTGGTGGGTGAAGCTTCTGAAGATATCAAGCGCCTGGTGATCACCGGCTCAGGTGGTCCCTTTAGAACTACAGCACCAAACGCATTTAAAGATATCACAGTCGCTCAAGCGTTGAAGCACCCCAACTGGTCCATGGGGCGCAAGATTACCATAGATTCAGCGACTATGATGAACAAAGGCCTGGAAGTGATTGAGGCTTACTGGCTTTTCCAGCTACCTGTTGAAAAAATTGATATAGTGATTCATCCCCAGAGTATTATTCATTCCATGGTTGAGTTTGTGGATGGGTCCGTTAAGGCGCAAATGGGATTACCGGATATGAAAATTCCTATTCAGTATGCGTTAAGCTATCCCCGGCATTTTCCCCAGGCCTGGGAACAATTGGATCTGGCTAAAATAGGGACCCTAACCTTTGAGGAACCAGATTTCCAAAAGTTCAAATGCCTTCAGTTGGCCTTTGATGCACTACAGGGTGGGGGAAGTCTTCCTGTGGTTTTAAATGTAGCAAATGAGGAAGCTGTTTACCGCTTTCTGGATGGTGACATCCCTTTCACAGCTATCCCCGAACTAATAACAAAAGCAATGAATGCTCACGATTTCCTTGAACACCCCGCTTTGGATGATATCTTAGCTTTGGAAAAATGGACGCAAGCTTTTATACGAAGGAGTAAAAGAAGCTAAATGGGTTTCTTCTCGATAGACACATTATTTACTATTATGGCAGCAATATTCACGCTGGGTATTTTGATATTGATTCATGAATTAGGCCATTTTATGGTCGCCCGCATGGTGGGAATCCGGGTTGAACGCTTTTCAATTGGTATGCCACCACGACTTCTAAGCATTCAGAATAAAGTAGATGGTCTGTGGGCCAAACTCTTTATCCCCTGGTTTTTACAACGACCGTTTGATGCTGAAACAGTTGAGTTTCGTATGCCTCGCAAACATCCCAAAGCCAGTGATACTGAATATGCATTGAGCTGGACCCCTTTTGGTGGTTATGTGAAAATGTCTGGAATGATTGATGAATCCATGGATGGTGAGATCAGTGGTAAGCCCTGGGAATTTCAGAGTAAGAAGCGTTGGCAACAACTGCTGACCATCTCTGGGGGGGTAATTATGAATGCCATTTTGGCGTTTGTGATCTTTAGCGGGATCGTCCTAGCCACCGGTATGGATGAACCGGTAGAAGGTACCTTTGTGGGATCTTTGGTCAGTACTGAAGATCGACCAGTATTTCCTGCCGAAGCAGCTGGGATCAAGGAAAACGACCAGATCGTATCTATAAACGGCCAGAGCGTATCCGAATGGGAAGAATTAACCCTAATTGTTCAGGATTTGCCAGGTGAGTTAATTGCCGTAGAATGGCTGAGTAGTGGTGTACGCCATGCTGATTCGATCATGGTGGTTAAAGAGACAGTGCCCACTGCCGAGGGGAATATCGATATCGGCATGATGGGTATCGGTCGGGTTCTGGATCATCGCGATGTAGGTTTCTTTGAGTCTTTTTCCTTTGGTGCCCGGAGTACGTATATGTTTGGAACGCTCATGGCCCGTGGTTTTTGGTCCATGATTACTGGAGAGACCTCCATGGATCAAGTTGGGGGACCAGTGATGATTGCCCAAATGGCCGGTGAAATGGCTCGCCGGGGCTGGATTGATATCTTTTACTTTATGGCAATTATCAGCGTTAACCTGGCTTTTATTAATATTTTGCCCATCCCGGGGCTGGATGGTGGGCATTTTTTGATTATCTCCATTGAAGGAATTATCCGGAGACCCTTACCTGTGAATGTGAAACTGGTCATACAGCAAGTCGGTATGTTGTTCTTGTTGGGGTTGATTCTGTTTATCACTATTCAGGATATTGCTCGTCTCTAAATTTATCTGGCATTGATATGGTAGCTTCCAGGCGTAAACCAGTGAGACCACTCGTTTATCTGAGGTATTCTTTTGAGTTTGCGTTGCTCATGCTATTTAATGTAATTTTATTTGTCCTGCCCTGGTTCCTTTCCTGGCGCCTGGGGCGTGGTTTTGGTTGGCTGGCATACAAATTCTTCACAAAACGGAAATCAACAGTAGCTCGTAATATTAAACGGGCATTCCCTGAGCTTGCAGCTACAGAAATGGAATCATTGATCAAAGCCTGCTATCTACATTGGGGTGAGAGCTTTATTTCAACCTTGAAATTGTGGATGATCAGCAAACGGAAAGCAAGTTCCATTGTTGAAGCCCCCGGCTTTGATGAATTTGTTAGCTCAGCCCAGCAAGCCAATGAACCCATCTTGTATTTTACCGGTCATTTTGGATCCTGGGAAATGGCTGGACGTTATGCTGCCGGCATCGGTCCTGGTGCAGCCTCCATTTATCGCATCCAAAAAAATCCTATGGTTGATTGGTTTCTAACCTGGATTAGAGAGTACCACCATTTGAAATTGATCAATTCCTGGTCTGGGATGCCAGCTTTTGAAGAGGCCCTGAAACACTATACCGGTCTGGCTGTCGTAGGGGATCAGTACAAGGGCAAAAAGGGGCTGCAGATTGATTTCTTTGGCATGCCCTCCTCAACACCCAAGGGGGCGGCAATTTTAACTCTTAAGGTACAGCCCAAACTGGTTTTCCTTGCCTGTACTCAGCATCGTGGACGCTACAAGATCAAGTTCGAAGATGTTGCTTACACACTTCCTGAGACCTTGACAGAAGAATGGATACATGATATAACACAACAGCTCACATATAAACTGGAAGCTGAGATCCGTAAATATCCTGAGCAGTATTTTTGGTTTCACCGACGTTGGCGGGATCTTGACCGCCAAGAAGCCACGGTTGCCCAAAATACATGATCATCCTGGAGCAAAAGACCGGATCAACGGAATTATCCAGTATTGATCAAGAAAAAATACAGCAGATTCTAGAGTCAGGTCAAGTGATCGTATATCCCACTGACACACTCTATGGCCTGGGCGTGGATGCATGTTCACAACAGGCTGTGGCGGAACTCTATCGTCTGAAGATGCGTGAAAATGCACCTGTTTCTGTGCTGCTTGAGTCCGTGAATCAATTATTTGAGCTTGCGGATGATCTGGAAGATAATGCCCGATCGCTGATTCAGGAATTCTTACCCGGGGCCATGACAGTTATCTGTAAAAGCCACTATCCTTTTGCCCCTCAGCTGGTTTCTAAAAACGGAACTATTGGTTTCAGAGTACCTGGTGATAGCCTTTCCCGCCAACTTCCCCGACTATTGGGACGACCTATTACTACTACCAGCGTGAATCCTGCCGGAGCACCCCCAGCCTCTGCTCTTTCTGAAGTGAGAACCTATTTTGAAAACCAGGTTTCCCTCATGCTGGATAGTGGTCCTTTAGATGTATCCAGGGGAAGCACGGTTATGGACCTGACAGCGACTCCTTTTAAAATTTTGCGTGAAGGCGAAATCTCTCGCCTTGTCCTGCAGGAATTTCTAAACTAGGCGCATCATGTATCGTCGTATATTGAAATTGATCAGACCGTACTGGGCTCAAATATCTGCTGGAGTGGGTTTTTCGGTCATTAATGTGTTTTTTCATTCCCTGACACTCTGGTTATCTGCTTCATTCATCACTACCATTTTTTCTAATCCTGAGGAACAGGCTGTTAGCCCTGCTAATCAACTCACTCAAAATTTTGATCTCAATGACCGTCTTAAACAACTCACCAGCGAGTATTTCTTTTCCGGTTCTCAATTAGATGCGTTGGGTACTCTGGCTCTGGTTATTCTGCTTAGCTATTTGATCAAGTCGATTGCCTATTACGGTAACAAATTATTTATTGGTTATGTGCAAGCCAAGGTGGTTCAGGATCTGCGGTCGCGTCTCTATGAACATTTTCTTGCTCAACCCCTAAGCTTTTTTCAGACCAGACGGAGTGGTGACCTGATCTCTTTGGCCATGAATGATGTTCTAAAAGTTAACCAGGCTTTAGCAACCACCTTTCATCCACTGGTGATCGAACCGCTCTACATTGTTACTTACTTGACGATCTTATTTATTATTAACTGGGAATTGACCCTCATATCAATCCTCATCATTCCTGTTACCACACTGTTTATCACCGTTATCAGTAAAAGTATCCGGAGAAAGGTCATCCGAGTCCAGACCCAGTTGGGTGAGATCACTTCCCGTTTTGCCGAACTAATTTCAGGAATCCGGGTTATCAAAGCCTTCGTAAATGAGGGAAATGAGCAGAAACGCTTTGGGGGTGAAGCCCGGAAATTGTATCGGCTCATGTTTCGCCAGATCATGCTCCAGAGTCTTTCACTTCCAGTGACTGAGATGTTAGGCGTGGCCATGGCAGTTACTCTCTTATGGCTGGGTGGGGTCCAGGTTCTGGAATATGGTACTATCAGCAGTTCTGATTTCCTGCGTTTTATCGTCATCCTTTTTGCCCTCTATCAACCCATCCGAAATCTTGCCAAAGTAAATATCAGTATCCAAACGGGTGTAGCTGCGGGTAGTCGAGTTTTCCAGGTTCTGGATGTTGAACCTGCTATCAGGGACGAGAGTAATAGTTACGAACTGATCGGTTTTGAAAAGGAGATCAGGTTCAATGCAGTAGGCTTTACTTACGCGAATTCTGAATTACAGGCTATTAACAATCTTGAAACGGTTATCAGCAAAGGGGAAGTGGTTGCACTGGTTGGTCCAAGTGGGGCAGGAAAAACAACCGTAGTGGATCTGATCCCGCGGTTTCATGATGTTACTGCCGGGAGTATCAGTATTGATGGGTACGACATCAGGAAATTGACCCGGGCCAGCATTCGCAAGCAGATCGGTATCGTTTCCCAGGAAACTATCTTGTTCAACGACACTGTGTTTAACAATATCTCTTATGGCATGCAAGCCTCCCTGGCGCAAGTCATGGAAGCTGCTACACGTGCCAATGCTCATGAGTTTATTACCGAGCTGGAAGAACAGTATGATACCATGTTAGGTGAACATGGTGCCCGCCTTTCTGGTGGTCAAAAGCAGCGCATCGCCATTGCCCGGGCATTACTTAAAGATCCTGCAATCCTGATCCTCGATGAAGCCACCTCAGCCTTGGATACTGCTTCTGAAAAAGCGGTACAGTCTGCCATTGATACGCTGATGAAAGGCCGTACGGTCATCGTCATTGCCCATCGCTTGTCAACCATTTTGAATGCGGATAAAATTTTGGTGATGGACCGCGGTGAAATTGTTGAACAGGGAGATCATAAGACTTTGAGCACAGCAGGTGGACTGTACGAAAAACTCTATCGCTTACAATTTTCTACTGAAAGTAATAAACCCGGTTTCACTTCATAACTGCGGTATAGGCTTAAAATATGTGAGCCGAAAGCCGAACCATCGGCTGAATCAGCCTGTCCTTAATGTTTGAAAACAAACCGCTGAAACGGTTGTTCTTAAAAAAACTAACCAGAAACCCACGACTTAAGAGGCTGTGTGAAAATACAATATCAAGCAGAAATAGTAATGGA
>JAOZSM010000080.1:11422-12960 GCA_029939675.1 Fidelibacterota bacterium | reverse complement strand
GGCTGGCACCCCATGTCTTATCTCGATAAGGGTGAGTTCTATAGCGAATGGGGTGATTTTGAGGTTTCGATCAGCGTGCCTGAAAATTATCGAGTAGCAGCCACCGGTGTTCTTCAAGATTCATCAGAATTGGTCTGGCGTGATTCATTGGCCAGCATTGGTAATACTTACCTGGATTCTTTCAAAATTAATCCCAAGCCCAAATTGCCTGGTTTGAAAGCCTTGACTAATGCAAAGCCAGCATCCTCAAAAACTTTTAAGACCATCACCTTCAAACAGAATAATGTCCATGATTTTGCCTGGTTTGCTGATAAGCGCTTTATCGTCCTTAAAGATGAGGTTGAATTAGCTTCAGGTCGTTCTTTCCAAACCTGGACTTTCGCCTTGCCAAAGAACCTGAAGAATTACCACCTGGCAAATACCTATATTGGTGATGCTGTATCCTTTTACTCAAAATCATTTATGGAATATCCCTATGCACATGCCACGGTAGTGGATGGTGATTTTTCAGCTGGTGGTGGCATGGAATATCCGATGATAACGCTGATCAACAGCACCAGCATGCCCCCCATGATGGAATTGGTCATTATGCATGAGGTAGGTCATAATTGGTTTTATGGTTTGTCCGCCAGCAATGAACGTGATTACCCCTGGATGGATGAGGGGCTCAATTCCTATGCTGAAAACCGCTACTGGGCTAATAAATACAGCGATGATTATATGCTGTCCCTGCACGAGGAAGAGCCAGGCTGGTATTCCTTCGTCAGGTATTTTTTAAAGGATGCCACAAAAAGTGCCACTGAAGATATGTCTTATTACATGAGTGCCTTATTGAAAATGGATCAGGCACCTGATCTGCCCAGTGAGGCTTTTTCTGATTTTAATTACGGAATGATGGCCTATAAAAAAGCCGCATTATCAACAGAATCGCTCCATGCTTATCTGGGGGATGCCATGATGGATTCAGCCTGGCATACCTATTTTGACAGATGGGCTTATAAGCATCCGCAACCCCGGGATATACGCCAGGTTTTCGAGGAAGTCAGTGGTGAGGACCTTTCCTGGTATTTTGATGATATGCTAGGATCAACCGGAAAAATTGATTATGTACTGGATGGTTTCAGCTCAATGTCCAGGGGAAATACCTACGAAACAACGGTACAGCTAAGTAACCATGGTGATTTTGCACCACCGCTCGCTATTGGATTGTACGGTCTGGAAGCAGAGCAAAGTAAAGTGACCTGGGTGAAGCCAACGGGTGACCACGATGTTTTTCAAATTAAAACTGACTTCCCAATTCACACGGTTGAGCTGGACCCTGAGTTGGTTCTACTTGATATAGACCGGGCGAATAATGACAAAAAACTGAATCTCGATTTTGACCTGGCCCAATTAGCAATAAATCCCCAGGCTGATTATATCGTAAATCTGATCCCCTACATCTGGTATGACTCAATTGATCTGATCTCCCCCGGTTTAATCTTTCACCACAAGAATCTGATTTCCTGGGGGGATATCGATTGGTATTTACGGGTATT
>JAOZSM010000080.1:0-11322 GCA_029939675.1 Fidelibacterota bacterium | reverse complement strand
AATGAATGGTGAAACATTCCGCTATCTCGATCCAAAAGTATGGGATGCCGATCGATTCATTAAGGCAAATCTATCATATAAGCAGCAAGTGCGTCGGACGCTCTGGAATAGTGAATACGAGCTCAAGGGATCAGTGGCAGCACAGGAGCATGGCAAACCCTACGGAAAGCTCCAGGCGTACTTCATGTATCGGAAAAAGTACTCTCGAAAGGGCTCAATCCGCACCACCATCTTTGCCAACTATGCTCTGGGTGACCTGCCAACCCACGAAAGGTTTTACCTCTCAACCGACGTAGATCCTGAATTGAACAATAAATTTATCCTATCCAGAAATAGTGATTGGTACACGCCTGGTCACACCCTGTTATACGCTAATCAATATACCATTCCAGGTTATCTGTATGCAGATGATACTGGCTTAACTCCCAGTACCACCGGATTAATGGGTGCTAAAGTGAGTGTAAATATTCCTAAAATTGAAAGTGTTAGCTTGTTAGCTGGGTTGGGCTTAATTCTCGATCAAAGTGATGAAAAAATGGAGGCTATTGGCAGTCTATCCCCCATTTGGTCCTTGGGACCCCTGCAGTTCACTTACACGCCCCTTATTTTGGATACCGGGTCCATTGATACTGATTGGAAACGCTTTCAAATCGCGCTGGATCTAAGTACAACTTCGATCAGGATTGGAATTTAATACCAAATGCAAGTCATAATGGCACGAAATAAATGAGCCAAAAGGCGAGTTAAGTCCCCTCCCGGGAGGGGTTGGGGGTGGGTCGGCAAGGTGCAAGATGGAACTGTATTTGGTATACCAATTGGACTTTATGTTGCGCGTAACGTGTCATACTTCGAGAGCCTCGGCAAGACACATAGCTGGTCTCCCCGAGGCTCTCGAAGGGTAACGGTAATCCAGCTTACCGGTTTATTATGATGAAGTCCGGGGGTTTTTCCAGTAAATCTCTTTGTTACCACCCCTGTGATTCTCATAGCGAGCCATCACGAACAACAGATCTGAAAGTCGATTGATATACATAATGATCTCTGGGGCAACCGCTTCAGCTTGACTCAATGTGATGATGCTCCGTTCTGCTCGTCGACAAACAGTACGTGCCAGATGCAGCTCAGCTGCTGTTGATGTACCTCCAGGCAGGATAAATTCTTCCAGTGCCGGGAGCTTGGCATTTAAGCCGTCAATAGCCTGCTCCAGACCGGTTATCATGGCCCCCGTTACCATCTCAGTGATCATTCCGGCAGAAGCTAACTCGCCCCCCACATCAAACAGCTGATGCTGAATGGAGGTCAGGGTCTCTGAAACAGTTTGAGTTGGGTTTCTGGTGATGATCACACCAAGCAGACTGTTCAGCTCATCTATATCCCCGTATGCCACAACCCGGACTGAGTCTTTGGTAACCTCATCTCCATTAGCCAGTCGGGTTGTCCCTTGATCACCGGTGCGTGTATATATTTTTGTAAGTTTCATAGTGTACCCATTAAAACCAATTGGACATTATGGTATGCTTGCTACAGGTCGAAGGGGTCGTCGATCAACTCCATATAGACATTACTAGTATTGTCATGGAAGGACAATTTGATGTAGTGACGACGATCATTATCAAATATATCAGCTCCCAGCTCTGTTCCATAAAGGATAATATGGCCCTTATAGTTACCGTATTCTTTTTTCAATTCCTTGTGATGTACAAAGATCAGATTGGTATAACTCTCCCCCGTGCGTATATGGATATCACCTTTTTGATCGCTGAAATCAGTTAACACATCTGGTTTCGCTAAGAGCGACATGTCTTTCCCGATCCAGACACTAATTAGTTCGATATGAAATGGTAGAAAAATGGAATTCTTAATCAAAAAGCCTTTGTCCTGAGCATCTATAGCTTGACGAATTGTTTTACTCATAGTAATTCTCCTACTCCTGCAGATTAAAGATTAAAGAAGACCCACCAGACGACCAGGAAGATCGGTAGGAGGATCGGAATTGAATATTTAAAGATATAGGCCAGAAAACTGGGGACATCCACACCAGCCTGCTCAGCGATATTTTTTACCATAAAATTAGGGGCATTCCCGATATAGGTCATGGCTCCAAAAAATACAGCGGCGACTGAGATAGCCATAAGATAGACCATTGATCCAGCATCACCCGGGATCGGTGAGGGTGTCCCTGCTGCAAAATGCTGCACATCGCTGAGTGACCCCATATCCAGGCCAAACTTACCCAGAGCACCGGCCATAAAATTCAGATAGGTTGGAGCGTTATCCAGGACGCCGGAGAGTGAACCGGTGAACCAATAGAAACGAGTAACCGTAAATTCAGCAGCATGCTCCTTGGCATAGGCCCCAATCAGCTGCAAGGCTGGGATCATAGTGGCAAATATCCCCACAAAGAGATAGGCCACCTCCTTGATCGGTTCAAAGTTGAATTCATTGCCCCGTAAAGCCTCCTTGTTGCCATTTCGGTAGGCTAGATAGGCAGTAGTAAACATGATGATCTCCCGAATCCCAAAGGGAACGTGGAGCATCTTCTGCAGACTGGGAAAACCTTCAATTACCGCTGGATCCATAAAGACTGAGACGATCACAACCCCTAGATACATAAAGTTTTTAGCCCCTACTACCTCCAGAATCTTACCATCACCCGTTGGAGTACTACCTTTGGGAACCCGCATGTCAAATACAACAAAAACACCGACTACTGCTAAAACAGTAACCAACCAGATGTGCCAGACATTACTGATCACCCAAAAGAAAGGGACGCCCTTAAGAAAACCCAGAAATAGCGGTGGATCTCCGATTGGCGTGAGTCCTCCACCAATATTGCTAACTACAAAGATAAAGAATATGATATGGAAAGGTTTTAAGCGGCCTTCATTCAAGCGCATGTAAGGACGGATCAACAGCATGGAAGCACCCGTAGTTCCAATCAGATTGGAAAGCACTGCACCACCCAGTAGAATAGCTGCATTTGCCAGAGGCTTACCCGTTGTGTTAAACTTGATGAGAATACCACCTGATGCCACAAACAGTGCTGTAAGCAGGGCAATAAACGAGATGTACTCTTCCAGAGTATGCAATAGATTGTGGACACCATGATCCATGGCAAAACCGTAGTAGACTGCCACAATTGCTCCAAGAGACATGGCGATCTTGGGATATTGATGCTCCCAAAAGTGGGGAAAGAACAGGGGGCCAGTAGCAATCATAATCAATAACAGGATAAATGGTGCTACCAACCAGACGGGTGGCAAGGGACTGTGATGCTCAGCCTGAGCCTCGCCATGACTATCATCTGCATGGCTCATCACTTGTTCTGTACCCTGTTGTTCATCAACATGGACAGCTTCTTCAGCAAAGATTGGACTGATGACCAGTAAGGTCATCAATATCAATTTAATAAGTACTATTATCCTCATCCCTTGTTTCCTTTAGTTTGAGATCTGTTCAATCGTATATGATTATATATCGATTCAGATTCACTATCCTGAAAAAGATCATCCATATCTTTCCAGAATGAATCCAGATTAATTCCATATTTCTTTTCATAAAAGTAAGCCTGGATTAGCATATCAAGTTTATCCATCCGTTTGACAACCTGGCTTTCCAAAGTCTTACCTGATTCAAATTCATCCCACAGCTCGCGAAAATATGCACCTTGACCAACACAACCTACTATATCATCGAAAGCTTTAGATTCGGCTGCATACTTTTCTGAAATGGCTACCCGGTCCAGGGGAGTAATATCACCAACAATAGCTTCAGCCATATCATGGATCAAAGCCATATGCAGGACCCGTTCAACATTAACACCTCCGGATAGTAAGTTCGATCGCAGATAAAGAATTAACATTGACATACCAAAACTATGTCCGGCGATCGATTCTACACCAATGTCAGGAATAGCAGCCTGTAACCAACCACTCCGGGGAATGGACTTTAGTTGATAGACATGTTCTAAACTTGAGATAATGTTCTGGTGTGCTATTTTGTTTTGGTGATTATTCATAAGCGGTGAATGTAAAATAAAGGGGAATAATTGCTAAACTGATTTGTGCCTGTTTCTGCTGGCCACTTCCCTATCTTCATCCAAAATTCACGGTCATGTGGACTGTGAATACTGACATCATCATATTTACATATATCGCTGTACTACAGATAGTTACAGGTGCTTTATAAAGTATCTATAAATGTGGATAAATATTTATCACACTTAAAGTATCTGTTGATATACGTCACCTTAATGCACAGTATACGACTGATTTAGCTAAGCAGATCAAGGCATTTCAAATTTTACATCGGGATGTCTGACAACGAGGACTTGACAGGGCGCTTTGCGAACGATCTTTTCGGCAGTCGATCCATAGAGTGCATGGCTAAAACCGCTTAACCCGTGGGTGGCCATAACAATAAGGTCCATTTCCTGTTCCCGAGCAAAGGTGATGATCTCACGCCATGGTTTCCCATGCAGACTTGTGGACTCACAGACTTGCTCTTTCGGGATCATATCTTTAATGATCTTAGCTAATGATTCTTCCACATATCCACTTAGCTGCTTTTCAATATCCGGATAACTGTAGGTCCCCCAGGCAAAGTCAACCGGTGCAATGATTGGCTCAACCACATGCAATAAGTGGAGGCTTGCCTGGTACTTCTCAGCTAAATCCACAGCATATGGCAAAGCATACTGAGCCGATTCTGAGAAATCAGTGGGTACTAAAATCTTATTAAATTTCATGACAGGCCTCCGGTTTATTTCTGTTTACCATGAAGGGCATGAAGATATTGAAGGAAGAAAAGCTAATGCGAAAAACAGCTTTAGACTCTGCATGCCCTACATGGTGAATACTACGCTGAGAGCTCCCTCCCCAGTTCTAAACCAACCTGAAACGCTTTCAAGTTGATTTCCAAAAGATGTTTCTTCTTAAAGATAATCGGAAGAACCTACCGAACCACCAATGGATCGAGAAAATCTGAGAAACCAGCCAAAACACCAAGCAATACTACATTTGACACTCTGCTATTACCTATATCTTTGGCGATCTGAGTTGCTGGAACCGGAATATTTTTGATATCTTTCCGCTGCGGCTCTACGTCAATCAAAGCGCTATCCCAGACAATGGCCCCTCCTTCCACAACATCATCCTCAAATTTCTCTAGCGAAGGTCGATTCATGGCCACCAAAACAGTGGGGTAAGTAACCAGAGGTGAGCCGATTTTAGCTCGAGATAATTTTACATGACAATTCGCAGTTCCACCACGCATCTCAGGACCATATGATGGGATCCAACTAACTTCCAGATCCTGACGCATGCCTATCTCGCTTAGCCAAACACCCAGTGATAAAACACCCTGACCGCCAAATCCAGCAATCTTGATCTCCTGATCAATATCGGTGGCGAGCTTCATGGAAGCAGTATCAAATTCCATTTTATCCTGTTCCAGCCCGATCAATTTGGGTACTCTTTCCGGCGTTGCCAGATTCAGATCCAGATTTAATGGCTCAACCTGATCAGCAATATCCTTATATACGCCCAATGGAAAGTTCTTCACCAAGGTAGATTTGATCCATTCCTCCGATTGAGGAGCTGTCATCTTCCAGCCTGTTGGACAAGTCGAAAGGACTTCAATAAAGGAAAAGCCCTTCTTCTCAATTTGATTCTTGATGCCCTTCCGGACAGCCTTGCGAGCTGCATTTTTTGAACGGACATCAGCTAGCATAACCCGTTCCACATACACTGGAGCTTCCAGGCTGGCAATAATTTCAGCCATTTTAATGGGGTACCCTTCATTCTGAAGAGTACGCCCATATGGCGTTGTCGTGGTCTTCTGGCCAATCAGAGTCGTAGGAGCCATCTGGCCGCCGGTCATACCGTAAATGGCATTATTCACGAAAAAGACCGTCATGGCCTCTCCCCGATTAGCCGCATGCAGGATTTCATTTCCACCGATAGCTGCCAAATCACCATCTCCCTGATAAGATATTACAATGGACTCCGGCAAAGCTCGTTTCACACCAGTAGCTACAGCTGGAGCACGTCCGTGAGCAGCCTGAATATTGCCAGCATTAAAATAGTAATAGGCAAAAACACTACAACCAACCGGACTGATCAATATCATATTTTCAGCCACATTAAAATCAACCACAGCGTCAGCAATCATTTTATGTAGAATTCCATGCCCACATCCTGGACAATAATGAGTTTGCTCATGATTGTTTCCTGGACGACGCTCATAGGTATCGTAGAAGCCCTTTGATTTTCCTAATATTTTTACGCTCATAGTACCCTCATCATCCGTTTGATCTCGTGAACCAATTCTTTAATGGATGGCACGTTTCCACCCATACGACCATAAAACTCTACCGGTTTAGCGCCGTTTACTGCCAGGCGAACATCATCAACCATCTGCCCGTTACTCAATTCGATCACACTAAAAGCTTTCACCTGGTCACGAACAGCCAACTCTGCAATGCGTTTCGTGGGATAAGGCATGAGAGTAATGGGGCGCAGCATACCAACCTTGACACCCTCATCACGTAATTGATTAACCGCAGTATAAATCAATCGAGATACAATTCCATAGCCAACCACTACAAACTCTGCATCATCCAACAGATATTCTTCATAGCGGGTGTCGTTGTTCTTTATTATTTCGTATTTTGCCTGAAGTTTTTGATTGTGACGTTCCAGATCATCAGGGTCAAGTTCAATGGAACTCACCAGATTCATCCGATCACGATCCACACCCCGCACTGCCCAGGTCTTTTCAGCAAATTCAGTAACTGGTTCTGGAAAATCAACCGGCTCCATCATTTGTCCAATAAATCCATCTGCCAGAACCACTGTGGGATTACGATACTTGTCAGCCAACTCAAAGGCCAACATGGTCAGGTCACACATTTCCTGGGCCGAGTTGGGAGCCACTACGATATTTTTGTAGTTTCCATGACCACCACCTTTAACGACCTGGTGATAATCACCCTGTTCTGGAGCAATATTTCCTAGACCGGGACCACCTCTAGTTATATCCACAACCACACAGGGTAATTCAGCACCTGCCAGATAGGATATGCCTTCCTGTTTCAGACTGAAACCAGGACTGGAACTGGCAGTCATTGCCCGGATTCCAGTTCCAGCCGCTCCATAAACCATGTTTATGGCTGCAATCTCACTTTCAGCCTGGAGGAAGGTCCCTCCCACCAGGGGCATATAAAGGGCTGCCGCCTGTGCGATCTCGCTGGCTGGTGTAATGGGATATCCATAATAAGCGCGACAACCGGCCAATATGGCTCCTTTGACGATCGCTTCATTTCCTTTTACAAATTGTTTGGCCATGCTCTACTCCGCAAAACTTAGATTACTGAAATTGCTTAGGATTACTTCTTTGCCACAGGCTTCACAAGTGGCAATCCCCTTGACCGAATCTTCCAGAATCAGCTTGCTGGCTACCTGCTTGGTCTGACAGATGTACGATTCCTGCGCTTCTGCCCAATTTTTGTAAACCGTGATTGCTCCCGGTTCAGGACAGGCATAGTAGCAAACGCCACAACCTGTGCAGCCTTCACCATCATATTCAGCCGGACTATATCCGTGTGTATTAAAACTATCTGCAAGATGCAGAACATCTACCGGACATGCTACGACGCATAGATTGCATCCTTTACATTCCTCGATGTTTACCGCAACTAGTCCACGAGCTTTTGCCATATTCAGAACCTCCTAAAATCCATATCGTGTCTTCGATTATTCATTTTCATAAAACCTATTTATTAATTTCAGCATAATAATTTGCTTTCGCGGGACTGACGTTCCAAATCCTCCCGGAAATCAGGATGAGCAATCTCGATGAGTGCCTTCGCCCGCTGTCTCAATGTTTTACCATGCAGGTGGGCAATTCCAAATTCAGTGACAATGTAGTGAACATCTCCCCGACTGGTTGTCACAGCCGCCCCTGGTTTCAAGTCTAGGACTATTCGGGACTGGGTGCCCTTTTTGGCCGTCGACGGCATAGCTATGATGGGGACTCCCCCCACACTCCGAGAAGCACCACGCATAAAATCTACCTGCCCTCCGATTCCAGACCAGTTAATGCGTCCCATGGAATCCGAACACACTTGACCGGTGAGGTCAATCTCAATGGATGAATTAATGGCCACCATTTTATTATTTTGGGCAATGATATAGGGATCATTCACATAATCAGTGGGATGAAATTCCATAAAGGGGTTTTCATGGATAAAATCATAGACATGTTGTGATCCCATGACAATGCTGGAAACTACCTTACCAGGATGTAGCGTCTTTTCCTCGCCATTGATCACGCCGGATTCAACCAGTTCTACCACGCCATCACTAAACATCTCGGTATGTATTCCCAGATTGCGTTTGTCCTTGAGATAGTGCAACGTTGCATCTGGAATGGCACCAATACCCATTTGCAGGGTAGATCCATCTTCGATCATGCTGGCGATATACTTACCGATCTGCATGTGTCGTTTGGATAATTTAGCCTTGGGCGCTTGGAATAATGGTTCATCAGCTTCAACAATAAAATCCAATTTTGAAGCATGGATGAAATTATCACCATGGACCCGGGGCATCTGCCGGTTAACCATGGCAACAATGGTTTTAGCAACCTTGCACGCAGCAATGGTCGTATCGGTACTCACACCGTAACTGCAGAATCCATGCGAATCCGGTGGACTGACATGGATAATAGCAACATCTACCGGAATATGACCCTGTTTAAAAAGTCCTGGAATTTCCGAAAGGAAAATGGGGGTCCAATCTGCTCGCCCGGCGTTAACAGCCTCCCGAACATTGGTACCAGTAAAAAGCGAATTCAGTCTGACATGACCTTCCATTTCAGGCGTTACGTATTTTGCATCACCCAGAGTCAGAATATGACTAAGGGTCACACCTTCCAGGTCCAGGGCTCTTTTGCTAAAGGCATCTACAAAAATCTGAGGAGTAGCAGCACCAGCATGCAGATAAACAGAATCCCCTGATTTGATTAAACGCATGGCATCTTCAGGTGATCCCAAACAGGATCGGTAGTGGGCGGTCCAGGTCACTATATTTTTATTCCAAATCTTCGGTTAAGTGCAGGTTGCATATTGCGTCCTTGCAGAGTATAGAGCCCTTTCTGTAGGGCATATGAATCCTTTATGGCTTTTTCAACACCGTGTTCAGCAATGAGATTCAAGTATTTTGACAAGACATTACTCAAAGCGATGGAAGCTGTCCGATTAATGCCGGAAGTAACATTGGGAACACAGTAATGAATCACTCCCTCATCCACATAAACGGGATCGGATATCAGAGTCGGTCTGGTGGTCTCACTGGCACCGCCTTCGTCGACTGAATAATCAATAAATACGGCCAGACGCTTCATGGTCCTGATCATCTCGCGAGTGATCACATGGGCGGTCAAGGCCCCTCGAGTAAGAATTGCTGAAACCACGACATCAGCAAATTTAAGACTATTTTCAATGGCAGTCTGATTGGCATAGATCGTTGTTACGCGATCACCAAGAACTGACCTGAGCTTTCTGAGTTGATCTATATTTCTATCCAGAACATGAACCTGGGCACCCAGACCAATAAATGCTCTGGCAGCACTGGTTCCAACCGTGCCTGCTCCAAGAATAACCACTGAAGCTGGAGCAACCCCGGGAACACTTCCCAGCAGCACACCGCGTCCCATGGGATCGCGTCCAAGATAATTACCAGCAATCACTGGTGCCATTTGTCCAGCCAATTCACTCATCATGGTCAGGATGGGTCGCGTACCATCCTGTTCTTCCATAATCTCCATTCCAATGAGAGTAATCTTTTTTGCCATTAATGCGTTAAAGACATCAGGAGAACTCACAGTAAGATGTTGAAAAGTAAAAACGGTTTGTCCTTCCAGCATATGCTCCAGAGATTCTTCCGTGATGGGTAGCACTTTTAATAATACATCAGAGCGACCATAGATCTCATCATGACTGAAAACAACTTGGGCGCCCTTATCCAAATAGTGCTGGTCAGAAAAACCGCTGGCTACACCTGCTCCTGATTCCACGAAAACAGTATGTCCCCGCTTTGTAAGTGACTTGGCCCCATGGGGTGTGACACAAACCCGTTTTTCATTCAACCGACTTTCGTGAAGAATGCCAAAATTCATACCAGCCTCTCAATCTTAATAACCATCTTTATGACTATCTTAATCACATATTAACGGTAACAAACAACATGCCAATTTACATGAGTATGCAAATCATACAGCCATTTCAATATCAATAACATGGAAGGTCTGATCCCGTAATTATTAATTATTGACGGCTTCGCAAAAAGTCCCTCTCGCAGAGGCCGCAGAGACGCCTGCCTATGCCGAAGTCGGTCTCCGCGCAGGCAGTCAGAGTGTTGATATTTATGAATTTAGACATGCTTGCGATATGTGGTTGTGTTTAATGTACTTAGGGCACATTCTGTGTTTTCTCAACTGCTTTTGCGGGAATCGTCAATTATTAATTATTAATGATTAATTATTAATTAAGTTCTCCCATGTTTAAAAATGTCCTGCCGCTCAAACAACGTCCCGGGTTTAGAGATATGATGCTTAATCGTGTCCATGAGATTCTATTGATCTCAAGCCTCTATGATGCCTTTAAATTGGAAGAGGATGGCCGTCTCGGGGAAATGATTTTTACTGAATACCAGGACATGAACCTCACTAGTGCCCCACGTATCACCCGTGTTTCAACAGCCGATCACGCTCTGAGAAAACTGCGGGCCCGTCATTATGATCTGGTGATCACTATGACACGGATATCAGATATGGACCCTTTCCAGCTGGGACGCAAGATCAAGAAAAAACATGATTCCATTCCTGTGATCCTGCTGGCTTCCAATCAACGTGAATACAAGTGGGCCACCCAACGGGTTAAAAACCAGAATGGGATTGACCGGGCTTTTATCTGGCACGGAGATTCCAACATTTTTACTGCCATCGTTAAATATATCGAGGATGGTATGAATGCTCCCCGGGATATTCTCAAGGGTGGGGCACGTGCTATTATTGTCGTTGAAGATTCCCCTAAATTTTATTCCATCTTCCTACCCATGCTCTATAATGTGATTATCGGTACTACCCATAAATTGATGAGACATGAGTATAATGATGAGTTGCGACTTTTCAGGATGCGTTCTCGTCCCAAGATTCTTCTGGCTACTAATTTTGAAGAGGCCATAGCCCTTTATCGTAAGTACAAATATCACATGCTGGCAGTTATCTCTGACGTCCGTTATCCCAAAAATGGAGTTCTCG
>JAOZSM010000289.1 GCA_029939675.1 Fidelibacterota bacterium | reverse complement strand
GGAGTAGTCCAGAGAGTACGCCAATTGTAACTGTGGAAACTCAAATACCAAACCGTAGGTAACATGAAGCAGAGTATAGCAGAAACAGTGATTTAAGGATTGCAGCTATGACATTAAATAATAATCAATTAAACATTTTTAAAATTGTGGCCGAATTTTCCTCTGATTGCCTGATGTGGTTTCTTGATGACAATACAATTAAATACATATCCCCGGCAGTAGAAACAATAACGGGGTATGAGTCGCAGGAATTTATTGATAACACCAAGCTATTTAAACAATTAATCCATCCCGAAGACAAAGCATACGTTTTGCAAGAGTTTGAAGATGAATTCAATAAACCGCATACTAATTCTATTCAATTTCGTATTATTCATAAAGACGGAAGCACGCGTTGGGTTGCCCACCGTTGCCGCCCTGTCTATGACGACAATAAGGAAATAATCGGCCGGGTCAGCAGCAACCGCGACATCACTACCAGAGAAATTGCCGTTCAGGATATGCTTAAAATGACACGTATTGTGGAACAATCCACCGAAGCGGTTGCCATTGTAGATGCTAATTTTAATACCGAGTATGTTAACTCTGCCTTTGAAAAAATGACGGGTTATTC
Organism: Fidelibacterota bacterium; assembly: GCA_029939675.1. GTDB lineage: Bacteria > Fidelibacterota > UBA8477 > UBA8477 > JABMPR01 > JABMPR01. The sequence goes on along the minus strand of JAOZSM010000289.1, from coordinate 2,848 downwards.
ACTAGCTGAAGTTCAAGAAATTAATCAGAGAAGTCTAAAAAGTGATAAACAATATCGAGAGTTTTACAAAGAAATATTTGATACTATTGCTAAAGAAAATATTTGGCATGGCCAGAATTCATCTCAGAAAAAAAATGGCACGACTTATTATGTAGATTCTGTGATTTTTCCACTCAAAGATGAATCTGGAAGGATAATGAACTATGCTAAAACATCTCGAGATATTACAGAACAAAAAGAGTTGGAAAATTCACTGCAAAAACAGGAAGAACTTTTACGAACCTTAATCAACGCCACGCCGGACATTATCTGCTTTAAAGACGGACAGGGACGCTGGCTGGAAGCAAATGACGCCGACCTGAAACTATTCGAATTGGATAATGTAGATTATCGCGGCAAGAAAGACAGCGAGTTGGCCCAATACAGCGCTTTTTATTATGATGCTTTTATGGCCTGTGAAGCCAGCGATGAAATCTCCTGGGAAAAAGGCGATCTGTCGCGCGGGATTGAAACCATTCCCAGAGCGGACGGCAGTGAAAAAGTTTATGACGTCATCAAAGTCCCTCTTTTTGAATCAGACGGTTCCCGCAAAGGATTAGTTGTTTTTGGCAGAGATATTACCGAAATGAAGCAAGTTGAAAAAACCTTGAAACAAAGCGAAGACCGTCTGTCCAAAATTATGCTTGCTTCAAACGATGGAATGTGGGACTGGAATTTAAAAACCAATGAAGTTTACTTTGACCCCCGCTACTATGAAATGGCTGGATATTCAGTGGATGAATTTCCGCATAGTCTGGAAGAATTCCAGAAACGAATTCATCCGGATTATTCTGATACAGTAATGAATCAAGCACAAATGCATCTTAATGGCGAGATAGATCGATTTAACGTAGAATTCCTTTTTAAAAAGAAGAATGGCCATTGGATGTGGATTTTAGGCAGGGGTGTAATTGTTGAAAGGGATGAGCAGGGAGTTCCTCTGCGATTTGTTGGAACTCATACTGATATTACAGGCCTTAAAAAAGTTTCCGAAGCCCTGCGTGAGAGCGAAGAAAAATACCGCCGTATTTTTGAAGAATCGCAGGATGCTATCTTTGTCAGTTCGGCAGAGGGCCGGGTTCTTGATATAAATCCGGCCGGCCTTCAACTGTTTGGTTATTCATCTTTAGATGAAATTAGTAAAATAAATATTGCCGAAGAGTATATAAACCCTGAAGATCGGCGGAAATATCAACAGCGCTTTCTGGAAAAAGGGTTTATTAAAGATTATGAATTACATCTAAAGAAAAAAGACGGCTCGGAATTAATTGTTATCGAAAACAGCACTGCCATTTATGACGTTGATAATAATATTATCGGCTGCCGCGGCATTATGCGCGATATAACCGAGAAAAAAAATCTGGAAAATCAGTTGGCGCAGGCGCAAAAGTTAGAAACTGTAGGAACCATGGTGGGGGGAATATCCCATGAACTAAATAATATTTTGCAAAGCATATTTCTCTATGGCGGCTTAGTTCAAGAAAATCTTCCCGCTGAACAGGAAATACAGACAAATATGAAGCATCTGCTTGAAAATGGCGAACGAGCAAAAGATATCGTTAAACAAATCTTAACTTTTAGCCGTAAGAGCAAAGTTGACCTGAAACCGCAACCTCTTTACAAACTAGTGTTAGAAGTCTTATCATTAGAACAAGCTTCTTTCCCTGCCAATATTGAGATTAAGCAAAATATTGATATAACTGATGACCTGGTCTTATGTGATAAGACTCAGATTCACCAGATCATACTTAATCTTTGTAACAATGCAGAGCATGCTATGCGGGAGAAAGGTGGTATTTTGTCGGTTCGTTTGAAACATACTTGCAAACCGATACACGATGGTGACCCGGCTACTGATGCTATAGCGCTCACAATCAGTGATACAGGTCATGGAATAGATCCTGTTGACCTTGAAAGAGTCTTTGACCCCTTCTTTACTACCAAACAGTTTGGTCAGGGGACGGGACTAGGATTATCGGTTATATATGGTATTGTAAACATGATGGATGGTCACATAAGCGTTAGCAGTGAAGTTGACCAGGGGACAACCTTCAAGATTTTGTTACCAGTGGTTAAAACTGAGGAAGCAAGTCAACTCACCCCTAAATCGAAAGAGCAATCTGATAATTTCAAGAAATCGATTTTGCTGGTTGATGACCAGGACAGTATTCGCATACTGACAGAAAAAATACTTACCCGGAAAGGTTTTTTGGTTACATCTGCTGCTGATGGGAAACAGGCATTAGAGATTTTCAAGGCTAATCCCGGAAAATTTGATGTCATTGTCACTGATCAATCGATGCCAACAATATCAGGGTCAGAGTTAACCAGGGAAGTAAGAAACTCCCAATCTGATATCCCAATTATACTTTCTACGGGAAGGCTGGGTGCAGAATATCATAAGGAGTTTAAGGATATTGGGATCACGGGGTTCATTCAGAAGCCCTGGACAGCTAATGAATTAATCGACGTGATTCAAGAAATAGCTAATGATTAGAACTTGTGTTCCTGCTGCTTGCAGGATGTCCCACTTGAGCCAGCCTGCCCTGAGCAGATACACTGAGGAGCCTGCGCCATCAGGTTGTTTGTGATGGCGACAGGCCTACTTGATATTATTAGTTTATTTTCTTTGCAAAATAAGTTTTCATTACCAGATCATACAAAATAGTACCGCCACCGAGAATCATCAGTACATCCGGTACGGTGCGACTCCACATCCAGCCTTTCATTCCTGCAAGAGCTTCCCGGGTACGGGTAAAGAAATACCCCATCTCGCTGGCCATTCTAGTCTGTTCCAGACCGATCATTA
>JAOZSM010000288.1 GCA_029939675.1 Fidelibacterota bacterium | reverse complement strand
TGGGAGAAACAATATCGGTTATGAAGACACCATCACCCTTGCCCCAGATGATCTGTTGTTTTCCAATACGAATATCCGTATTAGTAAAATACAGATCGAGATAGACCTCACGCAGGTCAAAATTCAGATCACTACCCGGTGTTTGGTATATATAAGGATTGGCAAAATATCCAACATTACCACTTCCTCCGGTAAAGGTCAGATCCAGGGTATTCTGAATGATGGCATATTCCTGATCACCACCAGTTAACACGCCGATATAATTCCTGGCATAGCCTCCCACATCAACTTGAGCGAATAGACCGCTCACAAAGAGGATGAGGATTGATATTTTCTTCAACATTGGAATTCCTTCACTTTTAACTTCTAACTTCTCAAGTTCTACTACACTGACAATTGGTGTGGTAATGAGAACAACATCCCCACAAATACAACCAGTATGAGCAGTTTTTTCATTAGACTTATCTCATTCCCCGCTTCATCATTCTTTCAGTAAACATATTGTCAGCGATAGTTTTATTAATCTCTACATCACTGAGACGCATGATGGTACTATGACCATTCTGTTGATTGACCATCCTTACTTCTGTAAGGACAATAACATCATCAAATGTTTCATACTTTACTAAACTAAGTCGTTTTAATAACTCTTCGTCTTCATCATAAAACTCTTTTTTATACCCGATCCATTTATCTTTAATAATCCAGGTAACTGTCTTTGAGTACATATACTCATCGTCCAGCGGAATACTTTCCACGATATAGCAGGCCTGACCATCGATGGTCTCTTCGCCGATAATTTTATGAGTATCCTCAGAGGGATGCCGATCACCCAAATCATCATAGGTAAAATCTGATCCCATGAAATAGTCACTATCACTGTCGCTGGAGATCCGTTTGATCTTCTTCAAAGCGGGGAGATAGATCCACTGATCCTCACTACCATCATCAAAACTCCAATTCATGAAAGTGGTATTTTTCACATCTTTGGGTTTCAAAAATATCATTAATTTCTTTTCTACATCAGAAAAGTCCTTGGTGTACTGTTTGATCTCACGGACACGCTGCACACCCTTTGAGTTTTCCAGGATCATGCTCAGGTTAGCTTCCGTAGTTTTACTGGCCGGACGATTGTAGGCCTTCTCTATGATTTCCAGACCTGTAGGCTGCTGAGCGGACAGGGTTCCACCCAGGATTACTATCAGAGTGATAAGTTTTGTTAAAGTTTTCATTTTATTGCTCCTTTTTATGGCAACCACGGATTACACAGATTACACGGATTGTTTTTATATCACTGTACACTTGTATCATCTTTACTGAATATGCCCAACTTTACGATCAGCAGAACCATTACTGTTAGTGTACCCACAAAGCTCACAAACATATTCATAGAAACTAGAGTTCCCAACGCCCGGTTTGGTGGGAATGCAGAGTCCAACAGAACCAGAAAGCCTGCTATAACCACTACTGCGTTAAAGACAATAGCACGACCAGAGTGATCCATTGTTTCCGATATCGCCCTTTCAAGACTCAGACCGGATTGACGATTCAAGCGATATCGATCTAAGAAGTGAACGGCATAATCAATGCCGATACCGATCGTAATACTGGAGAGTAGCGCCGTAGTTGTGTTCAGGGGAATATTGAATATCCCTAAAACTCCAAAACCAATCAGAGCCGTGATCACAATTGGAAAACTACCAACCAGGCCGACCTTGATACTCCCAAACATAAAGCTCAACAGGGCAATGATAATCACCAGTGAGAGCACCAAACTCATGATCTGACCTTCCAGGATCAAATCAGTGAAAATGAGTGCCTTATACCCCGCTCCGGCAAAATTTAAATCTACTCCCATTTCACTTAGGGGTGCGCGGTAGGCCTCAATCCGGTCCAACACCTCGTTGATCACCTTGGAATTATCACTTTTGACCTGGAAAGTGACATTCAAGCGGCGATAATCATAATCAGTCACTCTCCATAAGTTTTCAGGATCACCTGACATTTCGTACAGCAACAGGTATTGAGCGTTGAGCTCCTCGTTGTCGGGGATGGTATTAAAGGCTTCATCATCTGCGTTCATGACCTTGTTCATACGCTTTAGATAATCAGTTAGCGCGAATGAGCTACCGACCATGTCATAGGACTCTACAGCGTTCTGCATTTGGTCAACCAGTTCCAGTACATCGGACTGTTTGAATTTGCCCTCAACTTCGGTTTCAAGAATAACATTGATGGTTGAAGTCCCTCCGAACTTGGCATTGATAAACGCATCAGTCAGCACAATATCTGAATCTGCTTCAAATTTGTCCAGGAAGCTTGAATTGATCCATACCTTGTTAATGCCCCATAGTGAGACAATCACCAAACCCAGGGTTACCAACCAGGTTAGTTTCCGCTGTGAAAGCAGACCGGCTGAAAAATTCTCAGCCAAACTTGAATCATGTGCTGATTTTTCTTTAATCTTTAGCTTTGGAAGGTTGAAAGCCATGATTCCTGCAGGAATAAGTACCAGCGTCAAGAACATGGCAACCATGACACCAAAAGCCGTAAATAGACCAAAGTATTTGATGGGATAAACCTGGGATGTTAATAAGGAAACAAATCCAACTGCCGTGGTAACAGAGGTCATAACTACCGGTTTCCACATCCCATGTAGCATGTCCTTAACGGCTGTTTTTGCATCCACTCCTGGATTTTTACGCATGAATATACCGAGATGACTGTACAAATGAATTCCGTCAGCGACTCCAATTGCGATTAACATCACTGGTATCATGGTTGACACCGCATAGATGGGAATGCCGACCAACGCCATGAGTCCAAAGGTCCAAATCGAACTAATGGCAACTACCAAAAATGTAAAAAGGGTACTTTTAAAACTTCTAAGAACCCCAATGAGTACCAACAGAATGACCAGGACAACCACCGGCACCATCCGTTTCATATCAGCGGGTCCCAGCAGAGCCATGGTTCCTTCTACGATTGGACTGCCAGCAATATAGATCTTTTCAGGTCCTTCATATTCATCACCTAAGGCAATAATCTCCTTATAAAAGTCCTGAGTAAAAACATCATCATCGATCCGTGCAATAATGACACCCACGGTTTCATCTTCAGAGACCAGGCGTCCGGCCACCATCTCGTTGGAGGCCACTCCCGCACGCATGGCCGCCAGCTTGTCGGCTTTGGGTACACGCTTATAAAAAGCTCTAACATCCATACCATCTTCAGTACCGATAATATTATCAGCAGTATATAGCGAGGTTACATCAGCCTTATGGATCTCATCCATTTTTTGCAGGGCTTTGGTAATATCCTTGATCTTCTGTAGGCTCTCAGGATTATAGATGCTTTCTGGATGTTCAATGGCGATGATGATCCCATCCTTGATATCAAACATTTCCTCAGCTTCATCGCTATACACAAAAGCGGGATGATTGTGGGGCATGTATTTATCCAGGTCGGTTTCCATGCGACCTTT
>JAOZSM010000287.1 GCA_029939675.1 Fidelibacterota bacterium | reverse complement strand
ACTTTGCCGGCAACCTCGACATTACCACCAACAATACCACCAATAATTGCGTATTCGCCCTTGATACCGCCTTTAACAACCCCGGACTCGGAAACAGTGACAAAGCCGGTAGCGATCACACTGCCATCAACTGTTCCGTTTATGTGGGCACTGCCATTAATATCCATATTCCCTGAAACGTGAGTTCCCCGTCCAACAATGGTTTCTATGCGATGAATTCGATTAGCCATCAATTTCTTCCTGCTCTCCCTGAGGAGTAGTTTCTGTTCTTAATTCGGTGATAAAAGTTGCCGGATCCAGCGGGACCCCTTTGTGCCAGATCTCAAAATGCAGGTGGGCGCCCTCGGAAATCCCGGTATTGCCCATGACTGCAATCGGTTCAGCCCGATCTACTACTTGTCGCTGGCTGACCAGGTTTTGCTCATTATGACTGTAGACTGTCAAATAGCCATTCCCATGATCAATCATAATGGTATTTCCAAAACGATAGGTCCAATCTGAGAAAATCACATAGCCGCGACCAGCAGCTTTTACAACCCGATCTTCAATCGACGAAAGGTCAATACCCAGATGATCCCGACTGAATAAACCCTCACGAACTTGAAATCCAGCATTTACAAATCCCTTGATTGGTAAATAGGTTGGTAGGTCTTCCAGCAGCCCCATGGTTTCAAACGGTGATAATTCCCAGTTTTCATCCTGAGAAGCTGCTTCGTCCTTCTGTTCCCCTGGAAAATCATAATGTGCCCCCAGGGTACTCTCTATAAAATGATTTATTTCTTCAATCCGTTTAGCGTTTTTCAATATACCAGCGACTTCCTGGCGCTCATTCAACAGATAGTCATTTTCACGTTTTATCTCCTGAAACTCCAAGGCCTTCGGTAAATAAAGAATGGAAAAGATGATAATCGCCCCGATAAACAGAACCGCTAACATCTGCAGGATAGTGACCATCCTGGCTGTGATAGAAATTGTTCTACCTGTGGCTTCATTATCGGGAAGGATGAGGATAGTATATTTTTCGTATTTCATATATTCCTAACCACGGATTACACAGATTTCACTGATTATTAACTGCAAGATACGTAAAGATTTTTCTTTTCGGGTTGCTTAGTGAACATTTGTGATATTCGTGTCAATACTTTTCTATTTTCAATTTTTTATCGAGTCAAGCAGTTCGATTAGTCGCTCCAGGTCCTCATCACCAAAATACTCAATTTCGATGGTTCCTTTTTTTTTGCCGGTCTTAATCTGTACCCGGGTGCCCAAGGAAGACATAAGCGCTTCCTCGCTCCTACGCACAAAAACTGATTTTGTTTGGGGTTTAGCAGGTTTCTTTTCAGGAGCAGCTGATTTTTCTTTTAGTTTCTTAACGTAATTCTCAGTCTCACGAACACTCATGTTCTGCCGCCGAACCACTTGAAAAACATTAACCAGCTCTTTTTCAGAATCCAACCCCAGCAAAGCCCGAGCATGCCCGGCAGAGATAACCATATTTTTTACAGCAAGCTTTACTTCTGCCGGCAACTTGAGCAAACGCATGGTATTGGTAATGGCGGCCCTACTCTTGCCAATATTTTTAGAAATCTCCTCATGAGAAAGCTGGTATTTTTCTGCCAGAAGCTGATAGGCTTCGGCCTCTTCCAGTGGATTTAGATTGTCTCGTTGAAGGTTTTCAATCAGCGCCAATTCCATCATATCCATGTCATTGTCAACTTCAAGAATATGGATTGGAATACTATCCAGTCCCAACTCCTGACAAGCGCGTAGACGACGCTCACCAGCAATCAGCTCATATTCCCCAGCAACTTCCCGAACTGTCACGGGTTGAATCAATCCCTTAGCTTTGATGGATGCTTTTAAATCCTCAAAAGCCTGCTTGGCCTTCTCAGAATCAAAATCTTTGCGCGGTTGAAAAGGGTTGGGGCTTATTTGACCCGGATGAACCGTAACCGGTGTACCAGGCTCACTTTCAGACCCCCCCAGTGACTCCAATATGGCGTCCAACCCGCGTCCCAGGCGCTTTGGTTTTTCAGGCATTTTCCAGGACCTCTTCTACCAGGCTCATGTAATTAGCAGCTCCGACGGAATTTGCATCATACAGCATGATGGGCTTACCATGGCTGGGTGACTCACTCAAGCGCACATTTCGGTTGATATAAGTCTTGTAAACCCGTTCCTTGAAATAGGTTTTGACCTCTTCTACCACCTGTTTACTAAGGTTCAGACGACCATCATACATGGTCATAAGCACACCTTCGATCACCAGGGCTTTATTGATTGTTTTTTGGACCCGTCGGACGGTATTCAACAACTGTCCTAAACCTTCAAGGGCGTAGTACTCACACTGGATTGGAATAAGAATTGAGTGGGCAGCCGTTAAAGCATTAAGGGTCAACAGTCCCAGTGAAGGGGGACAATCAATAATGATAAAATCATAACCTTCCTCGACCTCAGCCAGCGCTTCTTTAAGAATACGTTCCCGGGCAATGGCGGAAACCAACTCTACTTCAGCACCAACCAAAGAAGGACTGGAAGGGATGATATCTAAAAATGGCAATTCACTTTTTTGCAAAATTTCAGCCAGGGGTGCCTGCCCCAATAATACTTGATAGATACTTTGTCCGTCAACACGCACGGGGTGTCCTAATCCAGCAGTAGAATTAGCCTGAGGATCGAGATCAATGAGCAGTGTTTTTTTCTCTGTCACAGCTAACCCGGCAGCCAGGTTGACTGAAGTGGTGGTTTTGCCCACGCCCCCTTTTTGATTAACAATGGCGATTATTTTTGCCATAAGATATTGTTTTTTAAAGACCTTTCACCGTTTTATTCAGGCTTTGAATATAGTCGGGTGTAAACCCAAATACAACTTGTTGCTCGAGAATACCATTCCATTTCAGGACTGCCTCCAAAAAAACCTTTTTTGCCACGGATACACGCAAATTTGCGCGGATTAAAATAATTCAGAAAACAATATTGACGATCCCGCAAAAAGCCCCTCTCGCAGACGCAAAGTGTTGATAATTATGGACATAGCCCATGTTCGCATAAATCACTATATTTATTGATGTTAGGGTGATATTCATGTTCTGTCATATACTTTTTGCGAAGCCGTCAATACTCCATTTTAGCAATTAGCCAGAAAGCGTTTGAAAAAACCCATTTCAGGTAAAGTAACCGCTAACAAAATAACAATTGCCCCCAGAGTGGCTTGGGGAGTTAAAGACTCCTTGAGCAGAAACCAACTCCATGTGATAGCGACAATTGGAATGAGAAAAGTCGTATAGCTCATTTTCACTACACTGACATGCTTAAACAACCAAAAATAAGTAGTGAAAGCGAAAGCTGAACCAAATAATGCCAGGAAAAAGGTGGCACTGATGCTTATGAGCGTGAACTCAATCTGGGACCACGGTTCAAAGATTAATCCTGAAGTAAGCATCAAAAAGGCACTGATCACCATACCGACGATATTGGCCGAAACAGGA
>JAOZSM010000079.1 GCA_029939675.1 Fidelibacterota bacterium | reverse complement strand
TCAGAGATGCTAATGTCAGCTGAGATCCACTGTGAAACCAGATCCATCAAACGAGTCCTTTTCCCTGTTCGATCCATTTAAGAAAGAGGGGGTTATAGATGTGGTAACCTTCATCGTGATTGACCAGCCAGCCTTCGCGCAGCAATTTTAAAACCGTGTTATGGGCTGTGCTGGTGGCTGACAGTTTAAATTTTTTGATAAATCTTAATTCAGTTGGCCGTGAATATCCGGAGGCTAAACCCAGGAAAAGACGTTTTTCATTTAACCCGAAATTATCCCACTGAACCGCGAAGAGGGCATCATGGGTCTCCAGCATCTTCTTGAGAGTCCGTGCCATCAATCGTGTCGAGGACCCTTCCAGCCAGAGTTGAGCCAGTGCATGGGCAAATTGTTGGGTTAACTGTGGGTGTCCATCTGTGAATTTTAAAACTGCCCCAGCCAGGTCAAAATCACTGAGACCCATTCGGCGAAAGCGTTGGGAAAGAAAGCGATTGAAATCCTTCTTGTCCAGGTGGCCAACCATCAAGTGTTCCCGATGGTAAAAGAAGGGGTTCAGGTGATCATCAAAGATGCCCCGTAGAATATCTTCCCTATTGCTGGAAAAGATATGGGTAATGCCAAACCGGTCCCGCAGGGTGTCCCGCAATTCGTCAATAATATTATCTTTGAGTCTCACCAGTTGCTGAAATTCATCCCAGACCAGCGTAAATTTTTGATCGTTTTGTTTGACGCAAGCATACCAGAGGTCAAATACCTGAGCTAGACTTGCGGCCTGTTTCTCAATCCTGATGGATTCAATTTGTTCGGTCTGTTTTATGTGGGGGAAACTTTTTTCGATAGCATCCAGCAGCAGGTTTATGAGGTCCTCTCGGCTGACTACAAAGCTTAAATCAAGATAGATCGAATCAAGGGAGCTTTTTTCAAGCGCAAACTTGATTAAGCTGGTTTTTCCAGTCCCGCGCTGTCCAAAAATTACCAAGTGAAGTTGTTTTTCCATGGCGGTGAAAATGAGAGCCTGCTCTTCCGGACGGGCCAGATAGTGATTTCCGCTTACAGCTTTTCCCCAACAAAAGGGGTTAGCATAGATTTTACTCATTGTGCCAGTCCTTTTTTATTTACCTGGTTCTGCGATTTGGCTTTTGTTAGTATTGTCGAACCTGCATGAAGTAGTTGAAAAATCATAAAAACCACCCTAACCCCATTAAATACAACAATATATCGCAAATATATTTAAGCTCATAAATATCAACACTCTGCGTCTCTGCGCGCTCTGCGAGAGAGACTTTTTGCGGGATCGTCAGTATTACCATTCAGTTATTATTGCCGATACAACCAACTCAAGACAACATTCCCAACAGCCTCCAGACTTTCCGGGCTGCATTTATCTACCGTATCATCATGGGTGTGCCAGTATTGGTTATCCGGACCTGGATATTCGAAATCAATCAGATCAATAGCCGGGATACCTTTTTCGATAAACGGAACATGATCGTCATACATGGATGCTCCGGGTACAAATTGAAATTGGTCGTAACCGATCTCAGCTGCAATTGCCCAGATTTCCTCCATAACGCGGGGCGCTGACTGGTACGATACCGGGTCGATCTTAATTGTCAGATTAGCATCACCGATCATATCCAACAGAATGACCTGTCGGGGTAAGGGGTGCAGGGGATGGTCCACATAATAGCGGCTTCCAATGAGATAGTACTGCAGATCACCAGGTGCGCCATAATCTTCCCCATCGAAGAGGATGATATCAATACCGGGGTTGACAGGGGCTTCCTTTAACTGACGGGCGATTTCCAGCAGAACAGCCACACCGCTGGCACCATCGTTAGCCCCGATAATAGGTTTCTTTGGGAAATATTTATCATATTCAGCCCGGGGGCGGGTATCCCAGTGAGCACAAAGAATGATACGTTCCGATTTTTCAGGCTGAAAACGAGCAATGATGTTGGTCAGATCCAGTTTCCGGTCGGCATAGGGATCATCATATTTAAAATTTTGCAGGTGGATCTCATCGGCCAATGGTTCCAGGATTTCCTGGTAGAATTTGAGGGCCACTGCTGCACCGGCTGAATTGGGTTCCCGGGTTCCCAGATCACACTGCGCCACCAGATCATCAAAGGCCCGGTCAGCATCAAAACCCGTCTGGGCCATCAGGGGGGACGATAATGAAATGACCAAAAACATGATCATGGCCAGGTTGGAATATTGTGGTCGTTGTTGTTGCCGTCGTTGCCGTTGCCGTTGTTGCCGTTGCAATTGTTGTTGTTGCAATTGTTGTAGAGACAAGGCATGCCTTGTCTCTACAACAATTGCAATAATGGCAATAATGGCAATTGCAACGGTAACAAAAAAACCATTGTTTTTGCCAACCGGAAAACCATTGTCATTGTTGAAAATTAAACGGTTATTATCCCCCAAACCATTGTCCCCACCAACCAGCGAATTCGCCAAATTAATAACATTCTTGATTTTTGTTTTTAATAATGTCATCACACCCCCTTAGCCTTTAATCTGAATATTTACACCAAATTGGAAGTCACCGACCTGTTGAATACCATTCGTTCTGGTATCGGTAACCCGGTATTCATAGGAAATGCTTCCAGAGACCTTGTCGGTAAAACTGTATTGAATGCTGGGACGAGCTGAGAGCGATTTAGTGTATCGACCATCACCGAATTCAATGCCCTCTAAACTTTCAGTACCCGTGTATTCCTGTTCATCAGTGTAGGCAATTTCCAGCCGGAAATCGATATTGTTTTCCAGGTACTTATCTTCCATCAGAGGTAGGGGAATAGTCATTCCGCCCCGGTGGGAATAGGATAGGCTGGCGTTCATGGATTGATTGAAAGTCTGTTTGGACGTCGTAAACCCGGCCACACTAATGGTGTTATTGATATTTTTTGTAATACTGTAATTTACTGATCCATTAATGCTTTTCTTGCCCTGCACACTGAAACCAACCAGCGGTGAAAAGGCAATGGAATAGGTTTCACCAGTGATGACCCCCTTTTCCTGGCTGACATTTTTCTTGCCGGCATAATTCATGTCCAGGCTGGCCCCGGTGATATATTTCTTCAACCATTCAATATTCTTCAATCCGGAATAACGCATATTGAAAGAAGGCAAGGGGAAACCATTGGCACCAAAAGAGTTGACTTCATTCAGTGGCATACCGAAGAGACTACCACTTGGCAGGTAGTCCAGTTTAGTTTTAAGAACCTCACCCTGGCTCTTATTGGACAGACTTTGATTTTGTCCCAACGTAAAGGTTAATTTACTGGTCAAGGTTTTGGACAATTTCAGCCCGGAGCGCATGGTCAGGTTTATGTCATTACCGGAGGTAATCGGGTTGGTAGCATCGGGATGATTTAAAAAGTCACTGCCCAGCTGTAAGCCTGTACGATAGCCATAACCCACATTATCTAATTCCATTTCCCGTATTCGGAGTACCAGTGAATCAGCCACACCCGTGGTGTCTCCGGCCCGGGGCACAGCGATGGTATCCAGAGCAGCGATCTGCCGGAAATTCGAATTACGCCGGCCCTGTGTGAGACTCATTGAAATTGGATCGATCCGGTCCAGAGTATTGTAGGTAAAATCTAGCAACTTGGTCAATGTGAATTTTTCGGCTGGCTTCTCTTCAGTTTCTTCCGGGGCTTCCTCGGCTTGTTCTTTCACCTTTGGAGCGCTCCGACCGCGACTGCGACCGCGCTGAGCCGGGGGCGCTTTCTTGTTGTTGGAGGATTTTTTTGATTTTTCAGGTGTATGAATTAAGCCAAATACTTCTGAAACAGTCAGGGACATGTTGGCCGATGAATTAGCACTGACAGTTAGATCCAATCCAGGTTGATCCACATTAATTTTATCTGTGGCTGCAAAATTGGATGAATAGGAAAGTGAGGGTGACAATAATTTGAGTGCTTTGGGACTCCAGCTCAGAGAGTAGGTCTCTTTATAACTGCCCAAATGACCCAAATCGACATTTTTGATGATATCTTCTTTGTGATTCTTCAAGCTGTCAAGGTTGTTGGCCATGGTTGCATTGAATTTTGCACTGACTGTATTTAAGGGACTCCAGTCAATATTATACCGACGATTCATGCTCAACTGATGCGTAGGTTTCTGAGGCGTTGCATTTGGGTTCCGAAAGACACTGGAGGATTTGTTCTCCAATACGGAGGCATCAAAACCGATATTGCTGGGCAGGTACCCAATCTCTGTAGCAGCAATGGACTCACCAATAAGTGGTATAAATTCCAAAAAGGTAAAGGGTGCTATCTTGAAGTCCTTACCCAGGTTCACCTTGTAGGAAAAGCTTCCATCGATCTTTTCGGCTTTCTGGGAACTCTTTTGAGCATTGGAGGCGTTACTGTTGGTCGATCCCACCTTGAAATTCATGTTGTCAATGGTGTATTTCGGTAGCCAGTGTTCAGATTTAACCTTTTTAGAAAGAGAAACATTCCAGCTATAGGATTTGTTGCGAACGGTCATGGTTTCCAGAGTATCCTGGAGAGAAGGATCCAGATCTGCGATCCGAATGTCGCTACCCTTAATGTATTTGGGCTGTTTTTCGCTTTCGCGGTAAGACAGGGAAATGGGGATATTCAGACCCCAGGAATCGGGCAATAGTTTATGGGCCGAAATGCTACCACTGATGTTGGCTGCTACAGAATTATCACCAGTACCAAATTGTTGCTGAACATTATGGAAGTCAGCATTATCCCGTTGAATGTCCATATTGATCTTGGCTACATCGGCAAACTGCAGACTCAGGTTGGCTCGATAGGCTGTGGCGGTATTCTTTTCCACATCGCTGAGGCGTAATTCATCAAGCCAGATCTCACCGGTCATCTTTTGGTCGGAAAGATTTTTAAATCCAGTTTTAAGTCTTTTAACCCGGGAGAGAGACGGCTTACCCTTGACAGCCAGGATACTACCATCAGCCAACTCTTTAACGGCATATTTATAGTCCGAGGGAAGCTCCATCCAGTATAAAGTATCAGTGTAGGTACTATCAACGCCATCACCAATCTCGGTAGCCAGATTAATGATAAAAAGAGAATCCTCCAGAGCCAGCTTGAAATTAGCCAGATCAGCCATGTTCACCGCGAGGTGATTACGTTCATCCCAGCCGGGATAAATGGGTCGCCTGATCTCGTAAAAGTCGTCATCCGTTTCCCCAAACCTGAAGAAGAACTCTAACTCAGAACCTGTTTCCTGGACGTAATCCGAAAAGCCAGCTTCATAGGCCCCACCCCGGGAGCGATCCCAGCCATGCACAAACATCTTCATAGTCTTATAGTGAATAAAATCTTTGGCTTTAGTTCCATGAAACTGTTTGTCGGCGACAATAGTGTAGCCCGGCTCAAGATCATCTGCCCGAATAACCAGGGACTGTTCTTTGGAGCGCAATTGGGTAATGGGATCCAGAATACCTTCAACACCAGCTGGAGGAGCAGTATAGCTGCCGGGAACCGCATCTGCGTTATAACGACCCGGGTTATCCTCGGTGTTGATCACCATGACGTTGATGGTCCCGTGGAGAGAATCACTGACAGCTGTTTCAAGCCCGTCATACTGGGAAAAGATCCCGCGTTCCTGCCAATCATTACCCACAATATCTACAGTAGCAATTTGTAAGGCAGCTCCGCCGGCAGGGACTTCATCCATCCATAAACGGGCAAATTTGATCTGGGACCATAGAGCTAGATTGGGTGATGTCCCAGAAGCCACTAAATCTGCCAGAGGGATACTGATCAGTTTCCAGCCGGTCTCAGTATTGTCACTAAATCGGGTCCGGCCAGCGATGTAGTCATCGGTTGTCAGGTCTACATCGATAGTGAAATAGGCGTTGCGGGAATCCAGGGCACCATCGTTATTCAAATCTTCTGTGTTGGGGAAGGTGCCACCCTCAATATCAAGATTGCCTTCAGTACCATTGATATGTCGATAATCGATGGGACTGATATTTGGGTCAAATTCATAGCGATCCCAGGCAGGGTGGTGATAGCCATAAAGCGCTATATTCTCAGGGGTCGTGTAGGGTAAGCCATCTATACCCAGATCTTCTTCGGCGACAACAAAACCATCACCAGAGGGAAAAACCTGAGATGGAATATCCTCAGTATCAGGTTTGCTGCCATAGCCTTTGGTAACGGTCTCATCCAGAATGTCCACCGTCCACTCCTGACCAGATTCCTGTTGATCCTCGCTGATATAACCAAGATCAATGTGTAAACGTCCCTGGTCACCCTTAACCCATAATTCTAGAAATTTAGACTCGGACTGATCATAGTAGCCGGAGGACAAGCCCCGCATGACCCCGCCCCAGGCATCCCCGGGGGCTCCGCCGTCCCTGACTGAAAAGGAGGAGTCAGGAATGACATTTAGCACCAGAATATCAGTCACATCATTTTGAGCCTGGGCACTGGTTTCCTTGTTGGGCCAGATCTGCTTGGTGAGAATGCGGTTGTAGGGATTGTACCAGTAGGTAAAAGCGCGTTCTTTATTCCCCCTGCCAGTTCCATCTGCTGGGATAGAGGCAACACCCCAGGCCCCTCGAATGATACTTAATTGAGCCACGCGACGACTGCCTTCAAAGTCATCCAGATAGGCTACGCCGAAGTCGCCCAGCTCTTCATTGACAGAGGTGTTGGGGTTGGGAATGACCTGGGCAATTTCACCATTGACTGTAATATTCGATTTTGTGTCGGTTTTAATGATTGGCAGCCAGTCCAGACCACGGGTCAGCCAGGGTAGATCCCGGGTAATCTTGGTATTCAGATCCCAGATAAAGTTTTCCATGGGCTCTTTGCCCACCCGCACCTTTTCATCGATACTGCTCTTGGAATAGTAGATGGCGCTTAAGCCGATGAATGATCGTTTGTCTTCACCAAACTTCATTTCGGCCCGGGTTCCCAGGATTACCTTCTTGTCCAACTGGAAGAATTCATTTAACTCATACTTAATATCCAGGTTGGCGCCGGGAGCCAGAGCGGCTTCATTCAAGATGATGAGTTGACCCGTAAAATAATCGATGGTGTAATCTTTGGATGCTCCCCGTTCCATAGGTACGTTATTCAGAGTAACTTCTTCAGACCCCTCGATCACGTTAAAGCCCAGATTGAAAGTCGAACTCTGATTGGCATAGGTAACATGTAAACGAAATTTACTGTCTTTGTTGTAATCCGTGGTATTAGGGGCATGATCATAAAATGAATTACTCTGATATTCCGGGTAGGCAACCAGGTTCGGGTTACCACCGTTACCCAGGGCCTGGTTTTCAGAGTTGGTCATCCACAGCGGTTGCTCAGCAACTGCTGTATCTGCTCTGAACGGATATAAAAAGGGCATGACCAGTTCGCCCCGCCTGAATTTGAGGATATTTTCATAGTCCAGGTCAATGATGCCATCTGGATCAGGGTCCGTATCAAGCCCTTTTCGATCCAGTCCAAACAGTTGCAGAAAGGGAGTTCCATCTTCGGCAAGTTCTTCGCTTTCACCACCCAGGCTGCGTCGGATCTTGAGATCAAAACCCTCTTTATTGATGGAAGGAGATTTTAGATAGAAAACATTTTTCCATTCAAGATCCCAGGTTTCCTGGCCTGGCAGGGCATCATCCGGTTTAATCATTTTCAGGATCAGCGTATCAGCGATACCTGGTGTACCCAGGGCAATATCATTACCCTCCTGATACGTACGCACCGGGTTAAATGAAGGGTCATACTCAGGCACAATCAAATTGGTCTGGTCCATGTTATCTGCGAACATGAAAGTATCCCGGTAGGCAATAGCCAGCACTTCATTATTCTGAACCGGTGTATTCATTCTTAGCACACCCAGATCCTCATCAATGACAAAGTCTTCATCGTATTTGAGCTGAACAACCTGGCGACTGGTGAGGGGCTCAACACCGTTAATAATATCCAGAGTGGGATTGTTGTAGATCCTGGCAAAGTTGGTCACCGCATCACCCTGATTAAAGGATGCGTATTTATAAACCCGGATAGTTTGAATTGTCCGACCTGTCAGGCGATATTGACCCTGGTCATTAAGGGGATAGGACTTCCGTCGGTAAAAATGATTGACATAAAAATAGGTGTTCTGACGTCGATTATAGTCTTCCACGATAACTTCAGAAGCTTCTGAGCTACCGTCGTTAAAGGATAGCTTCTCCTTGCGGCCCTTTTCCAGGGAGGCGATAGCTGTAATATCGATCGGACCGATTTTAGCCAGGGCTTTCAACCCAAAGAGCCCGTTGCTTTGACCCGAAAACATGGCCAGTTTTGTGCCAGGCAGGCTGAGTGAAATATTACCAGCTTCCACCCGCTGGATGATCTCATCTTCATTTCCGTTGTAATAGATTTCCATATTATTTTCAAAATCAAAATCACGTTCACTATCCTGATCCACCTGGATACTGATCCGGTCACCAATCTTTCCTTCGATCTTGAAAGCCTGCTTCTGCTCTATCTGAAATGTGTTGGACTGGTTTTTATTGTTCACATTGGTGGTTTTAGTACGGTCCTCACTACGCAGTTTTCCAGTAATGTTTACATTACCCCGAACCCGGAGAGAGACCCGCTGACCGGCAATATCGGCACCAATTAACTCAAAGGACTGAGAATCTCCAGAGTCATCTTCAGCCTGGAGATTTCCTGTTGCGATCTGTTTGAAAAGGTTGGTTTTTTTATGATCCAGGCTCAGGCGGACATAATCGTCAATACTGATTACGGTTGGGATCCCGATCGGTTTCCCATCCATCATTTGGGACAGGGTAAAATAGGTGGCTGTACTGTCCATCTGCAGCGTAGTTTTAATGGAATTAAGATTTAGTTCACTCATCGGCGAAGCCAGAACCAGTGCGGTATCACGCAGAAACAGGCCCTTTTCAGTGGTGCTGAACAGAGGGCTGCTGGCAGGTTGATAGAATGTGGCAGCGATGTTGAAGTTAGGCTGATATGGACGCGCGTCATCAGTTTGACCATGGACAAATGGCCAAATTGTAATAAAGGATAATATGATTGCTGCAATCGTTCTCACGTTAGTCGTATCAAGCCCGGTTTAGATCCATTGAGGATGAGTGGAAAGACTAGCTTTGGGTCCTATTGCAGCTCCGCTTTAAAAGCATGGTGGGTTTGGAGTAATTTATTTAAAAGCTTCTCAAAAGCCTGCTTCCGATGACTTAATTGATTCTTTTCGGCGATACTCATTTGGGCGTAGGTCAGTTGTTTCTCAGGTATATAAAAGATCGGGTCGTAACCGAATCCTGATTCTCCCTGTCTGGTTTCGGTAATGATTCCCGGAACCTCGCCCAGGGCTGAGATTATGACATCGCCATCATAAAAGACAGCGGCAGTTTGAAATTGAGCCTGACGTTTCTCTGCAGGGACACTTTGCAGTTCGTCCAGCATTTTCTGGACATTCTGGTCATAGGTGGCGTTTTCGCCAGCATATCGAGCGGCATAAACACCTGGTGCACCATTCAGGGCAGCTACAGCTAAACCAGTATCATCGGCAATGGTTGGAAGGCCGCAATGGGCATACCCGGCTTTGGCTTTAATCAGAGCATTGGCTTCCAGCGTGTCGCCATCTTCCACAATTTCACCGATCTCAGGATAATCGAGAAGAGACACCACTTCCAGGGCGTAAGGCTCCAGCAGACGCATCAATTCATCTACCTTATGTTTGTTTTGTGTAGCCAACAGCAATTTCATGTTATCAATCTACCATTTTCGCGAGGAAATGTTCCCCGCAGCTTGCCTCTGTTATCAATTCTTACGTTCCCAAGTTTTCGGGATGAAATTGAAGCGGCCAAAAGTAGCTGATGAGTCTTCCTCAGTCAATGCTTAAGACGGGGTAAAAAAGTAGAGCCGCAATATTTTGCGGCTCTACTATCAACCCTGTAATATACTTAAGATCAGGGGTTTATTTCATCAGCACCATCTTCTTTGTGAAGGACAGATCAGCTGTCTTCAGGCGATAGATATAGGTACCACTGCTTAGATCATGTCCCTGCTGATCCAAACCATCCCAACTGGTATTGATATAGCCGGCTTGCATATAGCCGTTTACCAGCGTCCGGACCTTCTGACCCAGGAGATTGTAGATCTCCAGTGAGACCTGGCTGGCCTCGGGAAGGGCAAACCCAATGGTCGTGGTCGGGTTAAAGGGGTTTGGATAGTTCTGGGTGAGACCAAAGGCAGTTGGCAGTAATTCAGCATCATCAACGGACACAATGGACGTGCTGACTACATTTGTACCATCACTGACATTACCATTGGCATCCACGGCTACTACTTTGTAATAGTAGGTCTGGCCGATACTTACATCTGCATCAGCAAATGTAGTTTCCACTGTTTGTGTCAATGTTGCATCAATGAAGTCAGAGTTGGTTGCACGATGTACTTCAAAATATTGGAAGTCATCTGCCATACTGGCTTCCCAACCAATCTCCACACCAGTCTCTCCAGTGCTGAGGAGTGCCAAAGGACCAGGTATACCTGGCACGATATTATCCACGGACCAACCAAAACCAGGTTCTCCATCGACATATCCTGATACGTCATAATGACCGGTAACCATGAATACGCTGATATAGTATTCGGGGTCAGTATTATAAGCACTGGAATCAATCAGGGTGGGTGCTACCAGATTGTAAGCTTCGAAATCATGATTTGGAATATAATCCACGAAATCAATGATGTCGCCCATGGGAGTGTGGGTCATACGCCAGACACTATAGCCCATAAAAGGACCCCATTCTGTACCACCAGGCCAGAATTGCATGCGAACCTGACGACCTTGATCATCGGGCTGATCAATGATAAAATTGATCTCAGGCGCCATGGCAAACTGATGAGATTCCAGATAGATATCCAGATAAGCCCAATCGTTGGCAATTGTGATCATGCCCAGGTCAGCACCTTCATAACTCGGCGCGTGAGCGAAAACCTGGTATTCACCATCCATAGCCGGAATACTGTAGTAACCAAATTCATCAGTATAACCCCAGAATCCAAGGGAGTCTTCGGTACTGACAATGACGACTTCAGCATCCATTATAGGCATATTACTTTCATCATCATAGACGTAGCCTTCCAGACCGGCATCCAGAAAGAACATGGGAGCTTCAATAGCTACGGTATCATTAGCTACTGGTATGTCATCCAGCCAGAAGAGGGCATAATCGTAGTGATCAATAACCAGGTCGTAGTTACCATTGGGCAGGTCAAACCAGAACTCACCATATTCATCGGTATAGTCAATCCAGCCCATGTCATCAGTGTAGATGTAGGTGTTTGCGCCACTAACAGGAATACCGGATACAGCATCAAAAGCCATACCTGTGATGGCACCATCAACCTCGAAAGGGGTCAGGTAAAAGTTAAAATTAGTTGCGAAACCGTCGTTAAGATCTACTTCGGTCCACTCTTCCATATAACCTTCTGCCATGACTGACATCATATAGAAGCCAAAGGGTGCATTGATATGATAGAAACCATTTTCATCGGTGTATGCCATGGATCCCCAGCTTTCGTTGCCGATCCCAATTTCAGCATCCATAATAGGGGCACCAAGCTGGTCAAAGACGAAGCCTTCAACAAAGGTATCAACATTAACGGGCCACAGAATCACATCATATTCGAGTTGCGCACCGTCTATCAGAAGCGTATCCATATCTTCCATGTGCCAGTTCATACCGCCGGCCATGATCTCATACAGACCATCCGGAACCCACATCTCATAGTATCCCTCAGGATCAGGACCAGTCTGGAAGTCCTGACCAGTGACAACATCATGCAGCATCATGCCTACTCCCCAGGCATCAATAATCGGTTCACCGGTTTCACCATTAATGAAATACCCAAAGAGACCGCCATTAAGAGCTTCAAGTGCTATGATCTCATTAGTTGTTCCTGCGGGAACATCATGGTTATCACTGACCTGGACAGCATTCGGCATGTCAGGAATCTGCACTCCCAGGTTGTACAGGGTGTTACCCTCATCAAAAACAGGTAAAAGGAAATTACCGCTTGCATCAGTGAAGGTGGCAGACCAGCCATGTTCGGGGTGATCACCCCATACCATGGCATCAGGAGCGGGCATGCCATCCAGTAGAACAATTCCGGAGATCATACTATTAGCGGGTGTCAGGAAAAAATCCTGCTCCACTACCTGGCCGTCCTCAATTTCAACCGGTACACCATTATGCAGCATATACGGTTGTGCTAGTGACCACCAGTCGATTTGTATGTGATAAAAACCTGGCATAACGCCCATGCTGTAAAAACCAGATTCATCTGTTATGGCTGAAAAACCTGGACCATCCGCATGGGCCATGACCTCAATACCAACGAGAGGTAGGTTTGTAGCATCATCGTATACATAACCCTGGATAACGCTACTGGGCATATCATAAATGAAATCATAGTCTATTTCGTGCCCTGTGACCAGTACTGGATACATATCCGGGATGGGAATCAGACCATCAGTCATCATTAAATGATCCTGTGACCCGACAATGACCAGTCCAGTATCCGGCAAATCCAGATGATACTGACCCAGATCGTCAGTTATCCCTATGATCTGGGGATTATCATCCCATTCATATTGGGCCCAGACAACGATGCCACCCAAAGGTGCCAATTCACGAATTCCGCTCTCTTCCCAAACGGTTCCAGAGACAGAGAAGTCTGTGGGTATGCTGTAAAATGTTACCGCAACCTCAGTCATATCCATAGCCTGGAAAGCTACAAAGAGGAGGTCATCAGCCAGATAGTTTATGCCATCTGCCATTTCATCCGTATAAGTGAAACCAAAGATTCCAATAGCAGGATCTTCATCATGAATATCATTGTCCATGAATTCATACATTTCAATGGGCTGATCTCCCTCGTCCCAGGTTCCGCTATGGTTGCTATCCCAGAACACCATAAGTTCGCCGTCGGGAGCTTCACCAAGGGTGATCTCGAAATAAGGATTTGAGCCGATTTCAAGGGTATCTGCATATTCGTCATTAACCGTCATGTCAAATATGGTGGGCGGCTCGATTATGCCACCGTCAAATTCGTTGCTGCCAT
>JAOZSM010000286.1 GCA_029939675.1 Fidelibacterota bacterium | reverse complement strand
GCCACATCGATCAATAATTGTTCAGCATGACTCAAAGGTGCTATCTGTTCCAGGAGTTCCGGCATACGATTAATGGGAACGGCTATAAAAATCGTGTCCTGTTGCATGACTGACTCAAGATCCTGCCAGGTGTACCCCGCTGCTTTTACCGGCTCAGATAAGTCACGTACATCACTTATCATAGGTTGAAAGTCTCTGGATAACAGCTCAGCCAGTAACGCACCAAAACGTCCAAATCCAATAATACCTACAGTTGCTTTCGTGTTATTCAATTAACCCGGTTCCTTCATTTTCTTCTTCGATCTTTAGTCATCCTGGTCTGATCCTCTGTTTGGCTTGATAACAAAAAAAACCCCCGTCAATTGACAGGGGTGATTTTAAATAAATATCAAATTTAAACCATCACCCGGCTCGCGTAAAAAAATAGTATGTATAAAACTGCTTCATTGCGGCGGGAATATAGAACACGGAGCAGGGCTTTCAAAGTTGATCACTGTCGAATCTGCGATTTTAGAGATCAGCCACTTCCAACGTCAAGATCAATATGGGGTCCCCACGACAAAGCACGGCTATGTACCTCTCACTGGATCAGGGTCAGCTTGCGTGTTTGCACCTGGTTCTGATGGCTTAAGGTAAGCAGATAGATCCCGGACCTAACTGCCTCTCCATAGTCATTTTGACCTTGCCATACAATTTCATGTTTGCCGGTTGCCATGTTGGAATTCAGCAGTGTGCTGACCAGACGACCCCTTAGATCATAGATCTGAATTGCTACCGGACCCGGTGTTTTAACCTGATAAGAGATTGTCGTGCTCGGATTAAACGGATTCGGTGAGTTGGGGTATAGAAGCCATGATTCAGGGGCATCCACCTCGTTTTCGCCTACATCACTGGTTCCTGAATCCCGGATGGCTCTGACCGAATATTTCATAACCTTATACCAGTCATAGATCGAACTGGCTGCTGAGTTATATGCCAGATAGCGTTCTCTGGCAAGACTTGAACTGATCTCAGTAGATGTCCAGAATACAGCATATTCATTGATCAAGCGAAATCCATTTGGCGTATCATGAGCATCATACTCCCCACCAGGCAGAGCTGAGAAACCACTGGAATTATCAGCCCCTGTATTGGGGCTGTTCCAATATCGCCCTCCGGCCTGCTTCATTTTGCCGCCGGCAATTGAGGCTCCCCCCAGAAAATTCTCCAGCTCCAACCATTCTGCATCACTGGGAATATGCCAACCATCTGGACAAACACCCTGAGCCCCTTCATTCGCGGAGTCTCGCATGGCGGCATTCCAGGTATAAAGGCGTCCATAGATAACAGCATTCAATGCGTGATTCCCATAGGCAACCACATCCGGAATTTCTGTTCCATCGGCATAATGCAGACAGTTCAGGTTTTCCTGCAGCCAGTATTGAGAGCCTATGGCAATGCTGTGATATTCGTTTCCATCATAATCAGTAATAATTTCCTGTCCGAGTCCCTGGGTTATGGACACAACCAGAACTAGAATACTTAAAAAGCATTTTTTTGCGGTGGATGTCATAGAATTCCCCTTCCTTTTCGAACTAATATGACCTTTAGTCGGTCCAGTCTCTATCCTTGCTCGATGAGAGGGTAGCAGACTATTCAAACGGTAAGCCTTGTGGTTGAATGGTGAATCACGCACTTGGTCAAACCTGACCTGAAAACTATATTCAACGAATTGGAGGTTCTGTGACCAAGGATAAAACCACCCGTCCACCGGCGGTTGCCGGTATGTTCTACCCTGACGATCCTGTTGAACTTCAGGATCAGATCAATCATTATTTATATGAGGAGGCTGATCCAGGTACCCAGGTCCCGAAGGCCATCATTGTCCCGCATGCCGGATACATTTACTCCGGGAGTATTGCTGCCGCTGCTTACCGCAGTATCATGCAATACCGACATGTCATCCGTAAAATTATTCTGCTGGGACCAGCCCACAGAGTACCTGTTCGCGGATTGGCCTTACCGACTGTGGATCAGTTCGAAACACCGTTGGATGAGGTCAAGCTCGACGTAAAAACAATATCCAGCCTGGTGAATGACTATCCTCAGATCACCTATTCAGACCTGGCTCATGCTGAAGAACACTCCCTGGAGGTCCAACTGCCTTTTCTGCAATCCATTCTGGCCAGTTTCCGTTTGATCCCTTTTGTGGTGGGCGATGCGACTGAAACCGAAGTTGCTGAAGTGATCGAACATTTGTGGGGAGGGGATGAGTGCCTGATTGTTATTTCCTCGGATCTGAGTCATTTTCATAACTATCACAAAGCTGTCAAACTAGACCAGCAGACCGCTGAACTCATTGAAGCATTCAAAGGTAATGAACTACCGGAAAGATCAGCCTGCGGACGGATACCCATTGGCGGTTTGCTGAGAGTCGCCCGACAGCGGAAGATGAGTATTGAGCGGTTTGATCTGAGAAATTCTGGTGATACGGCGGGTGATAAACAGCAGGTAGTGGGCTACGGTGCCTGGGGCCTATTCCAATCATGACCTTACCTCTATTCGATCCCGGCCAACAATCACAATTACTTCAACTCGCGCGGAATTCTGTAAATCATGGAATAACCCATGGCAGGGCTATATCAGTAGTTCTTTCCGATTTCGAATCTGAGCTTCAAGCACCGGGAGCTGCTTTTGTGACTCTGGAAAAACGCGGTCAGCTCAGGGGCTGTATCGGTTCTGTGGAAGCTTATCGCCCGTTGGTGGAAGATGTTGCTGAAAATGCCTGGAATGCAGCTTTTCGAGATCCCCGCTTTGAGTCAGTTACCCGCACTGAATTGCACCAACTTCATTTCGATATCTCTGTTCTTACCCGGCCTGAGCCAATGCAGTTTGAATCTGAGAATGACCTGAAGCACCAGATAGTCCCCCGGGAAGATGGATTAATCCTGCAAGATGGTTATCGCAGGGGACTCTTTCTCCCGGCAGTCTGGGAGAAATTGCCGGAGGTAGAGGTTTTTCTGGCCCACTTGAAACAAAAGGCCGGATTACCTGCTGATCACTGGTCAGAAACCATCCAGATAGAACGCTTTCATAGCTTTGAGTTCGGTGATGCTGTTTAGCCAGGATAGTGCTATCATGGTTTATGTACTCAGCGTTCTCTATGGTAAAACAAATGGCTAAGCACCCCTCTTTTAGTGAGCCCCTGGCAGATGGCCGTCTGTTATGCACACTGTGTCCCCGAGCCTGTAAACTGGCTGACCAACAACGCGGTCTTTGCTTTGTACGGCAGCGCCAGGGAGCTTCCATTGCTCT
This sequence comes from Fidelibacterota bacterium, assembly GCA_029939675.1. Lineage (GTDB taxonomy): Bacteria > Fidelibacterota > UBA8477 > UBA8477 > JABMPR01 > JABMPR01. Next base: position 217 of record JAOZSM010000286.1, on the reverse strand, counting down.
GACAACTTATGGACGATCCAGCGGCTTTGTGATCGATCCCATCGAAAAGAAGCCCCTGAATCATTTTCTGCCGGGCACTCCCGTGCTCTCATTCGGGACCGCTGGCTGTAATTTGAGCTGCAAATTCTGCCAGAATTGGGATATGAGTAAATCTCGGGAAATGGATATCCTGCAGTCACCGGCCTCACCCCGTGCGATTGCCCAAGCTGCCCGGGAA
>JAOZSM010000285.1 GCA_029939675.1 Fidelibacterota bacterium | reverse complement strand
GGCTAAATTCAATGACATTTCTCCTTTGGATGCGGCCACTTTTATATGTTATTATCTACTGGATTAAAACAGAGCAAAAGGACCCAGCATGCCGAAACATTCACCACTGGATTTGAACCATGAAAATGATACAACTGCTTATCCTGATCTCGAATTCCACTTAAGAAATACCCTGGGTGAAGCATTCGATCTAAGTCTGCCCCTGTTTGCCCTGGAGAATGGCAAATTCAAAATTGATTACCATGAGGTGCAGAATCTGGTCCACACCCTTAATGAAGCTGACCCCGAACAGCAGTTAAACGCCAGTGAACTCCATGGAGTGGGTCTACTCTCCCTCATTTCCCATAAGCTCATCAGGCTCTATCGAAACCAGGTAAATCCCGACTATATTCAAAATCTTACTGAATTTATGGCTCAAAAGTTTGAGCCGGCTGGACTTCAAGCTATCCTGAGTAGTTATTTGCAAGCTCTGCCCACTGACAGTTTTAAAAACACACAAACGGGGATTGCTGATTACCTCCAGGGGAAAACCCACTCTGTTCCGAATCTTCATATCCTGGTAGAGGAACTGCTGGTTCATATTCTGGCCCTGAATAATCCCGCATTTGAAAAATATGCCATTATTTTTAAGGAAACCTTTCACGAGGAACTCAAAACCCCGGATAAACTATTAAAAGCCATTCAAGAGTGGTCTGAAACTTCCCCGGGCTTTGGTCCTGATAAAAACAATATCATCGAACTTTTGATGGAACCCATGCTCAAGGCACCTGACTCAATCGCCGGACAGTTGGCCTATATTCGCTCAAATTGGAGCAATTATTTGGGCTCTCACCTGGGAGATCTGCTGCGTGGTCTGGACTTCTTCGAGGAAGAGAACCGTTTTCGGGGTTTTGGACCCGGTGAAAGCCAGGTTCCCAATTATTCTGGGGACCTGTTAGATGGAGAGTACTACAGCGAAGACAGTGATTGGATGCCCCGGGTAGTTATGATTGCTCGTAATTCCCTGGTCTGGCTGGATCAGCTCTCCAAGAAATATAAGTACGAGATTAAAACACTCAGGGATATCCCTGACCAGGAATTGGACCAGTTGGCCCGACAGGGTTTTACAGTACTTTGGCTGATCGGTCTCTGGAACCGCAGTGATATCTCCAAAAAGATTAAACACTGGTGTGGGAATCCTGATGCTGAGTCCTCGGCCTATTCACTGAAAGAATATCAGATCGATCCAGCAATTGGCGGTCCCGAGGCCCTTGAGGATCTCAAAAATCGAGCCTGGGAGCGGGGGATTCGCCTGGCCAGTGATATGGTACCTAACCATACCGGTCTGGATTCTAACTGGTTGAAACAGCATCCTGAATGGTTCATTTCTACTGATGAACCGCCTTTCCCCGCTTATAAATTTGAGGGTGGTGACTTATCTGATGATCCGGAGATCAGCGTCCATCTGGAAGATCATTATTATGAACGATCCGATGCAGCGGTGGTCTTTAAACACTATGATCATCGGAATCAACAATCCCGTTATGTTTACCATGGTAACGATGGAACATCCATGCCCTGGAATGATACTGCCCAACTCAATTATTTGAATCCAGAGCTGCGTGAGGCAGTTATCCAAACCATCCTGGATGTAGCCCGACAGTTTAAGGTGATCCGTTTTGATGCCGCCATGACCCTGGCAAAGCGACATATCCAACGGCTGTGGTATCCGGAACCCGGCTCGGGTGGTGATATCCCCAGCAGATCGAATTTCAGCATGAGTGGTGCTGATTTTAATGCCAACATCCCCCTGGAATTTTGGCGGGAAGTGGTGGATCGTGTCGCTTCCGAAGTGCCTGATACCCTGTTGCTGGCCGAAGCCTTCTGGATGATGGAAAGCTATTTTGTGCGGACCCTGGGAATGCACCGGGTTTATAACAGCGCTTTCATGAATATGTTGAAAATGGAAGAGAATGCCAAATTTTTTGACATGATCGCCAGAACTCTGGAATTTGATCCCAGAATTCTCCAACGCTTTGTCAATTTCTTGAGTAATCCTGATGAAGACACTGCAATTGCTCAATTTGGGAAGGGTGATAAGTATTTTGGGGCAACCATATTAATGGTAACATTGCCTGGCCTACCCATGTTTGCCCATGCCCAGATCGAAGGGTTTGAGGAAAAGTACGGTATGGAATATCGCCGTGCTTACTGGGATGAATCACCAGATGAAGCACTGGTTTCGCGACATGAAAATCAAATCTTTCCCCTTATGAAGAAACGCTACCTGTTTGCTGGGGCCAGTAATTTTAGACTCTTCCCCATGACCAATTCAGATGGGCATCAGGTGGAAAGTATCTTTGCCTATACCAATCGCAATGGCACTGAACGCTCCCTGATTCTGGTTAATAATTCCTATTCCAGTCAGGCCGGTTGGATCAAAACGGCTGTCCCGGTGAATAAAGAGCCTACCGCTGAGCAACCCCTGCTTGAAACTGAGGATCTTATTTTCGCTTTATCCTTCGATGTCGAGGACAGTTTTTACGTCATTTTTCAAGAACAGGTTTCCCAGCTTTGGTTTATCCGTTCAATCAGGGAGATTAGGGAGCAAGGCTTGTACTTGGAGCTTTCCGGTTATGAATCACAGATATACCTGAATTTTCAGCTGGTAAGTGATACTGAATCAAATCCCTGGTCAACTATTTACCATGAGCTTAACGGGGCTGGCGTAGTGGATTATGCCCCCATGTTTCGGTCCATTGAGCTTGAGCCAGTTCATTTTCTATTAAACAATTTTATTCAGTCCCTGGGTCAGTCAACTGAACTCCCCAACCAATTAGACCTGTTTGTCAAATTCGCCCCCTTGTTTGAATCCATGCTCGAAATGGATAATATTTCGCTACTTATCGAAGAGATCCAGAAATATGCAGATATTTATTATAGTGATTTACGACGGTTTGCCGAGCAAAACAAGGAAGCAATCCGCGGTTCTGAGCGACCGTATTTACAGCTTGTTGCCATCACCTATCTCGCGAGACAGGTTCTTATTGTTAAGCCTGATTTAACTGAAAGTCTGGTGAAAACTTATGCTTTGACTCCAGTCATAAGTTCGCTTTTTGATGAGTTTCCCAGCGAGGATATTCCCGGGTTGATCACCACTCTGGAATGGGCAGACAGATCCAGATTAGAATTAGATCACGACCCTGCTGGATTTTTCCAGGCTCTCTTTAATATCAGTGAAGTGCGGGATTATTTACTGATCAACGAGACCGAGGGAACGTTGTGGTTCAACCGTGAACGCATGGAATCATTTTTGGATTATTTTGAATATTTGGTTACTTCAAACGTTTCTGAGAAGCTATGGCCCTCCATTCGTCTCTCAGTCAAGAATTCAGAGTTCAGGGTGTCCAGATTACTGAATAATCTACATACAGGGAATCTGCAGTAATACCATTATTTGAGACGCACTAATCGAATTTATCAAATCTGATGTGTGCATTAATAATATAACGTAGGTCTTATGCGGACCGCATAAGACCTACGTTAT
>JAOZSM010000078.1 GCA_029939675.1 Fidelibacterota bacterium | reverse complement strand
GTTATTCCGTTAGTAAACGAAGATCTTTACTTACAAATATCGGAAAAGTTCAGTTTTACAAAATTGTGCGAAAAAAGCGGTATTCAAGTACCGGCAGAATATCCTGATCTAATAGAAATAAACCTCCCATTTGTCGCCAAACCAAAAACTTATTTTTCAAATAGATCTGGTGAAAGTTTAATACCCGTGCTGATACATGACTCTGCTCAGCTGACAGAGTTTACAAGAAATTATGACAAGGAAGATTTTTATTTTCAAGAATATATTGAAGGTAAGTGCAAATACTTGTTATACTATTACCACCGAGACGGATCAGTCTATAAATTTTCACAGGAGAACTTAATTCAACAGCCAGAGGGGAAATCGATGGTTGCGGCGGTTGGATCTGATTTTCATCATTCTGATGAATCGTTGAAATACGAAAAGTTATTTTTCAAAATCGGTTACCATGGCTTTGTAATGATAGAGGTCAAAAGTGCGCATTTTATGATCGAAGCCAATCCACGCTTCTGGGGACCTTCACAGCTATTCGTGGATGCCGGGGCTAGATTGTTTGAAGCTTTTCTCCATGATTACTCAATGTTAGACTTTATTCCAACAGATAATACTAAACCCAGCAATGAAGTTTTTTATTTTTGGTATGGTGGGATTGTGAAGATCCTACATAAAGGTGAACGGTTAGATTTTCACAATTACAACGCTGATATGCTGGAGGATAATATGTCCTCTCTGCTATTGTCAGATATCTATAATAGAAGTGATACATACGAAATATTTAAGGATGAAATAAGTCTATAATAAATATGAAAAGTAAAATTCAAGAACTTCAACAGCTCTACGCAAAAGCCAGTAAACATTCAAATTATCAAATTTTGTCAACCCGACTATCTTCAATATTACCTCCTGAGGAAATCGAAATTCAAAGTCGCTATGAAAATGAAAGACTGGATTACCTGCTAAAGAAAATTGTTATAGAGGATAAAACGGCGCTTGATGTTGGTGCCAATACTGGTTTTTTCTCATTTGAATTGCTTGAACATGGTTTAAGGCATATACACTATTATGAGGGAAATAAGGATCATGCTGACTTTGTTAGAATAGCTGCCGGTGTTCTAGAAGTAGCTGATAAAATAAAAATAACAAACAGCTATTTGAGTTTTAATGATGAACTAACTATTGCATACGATATTATCCTTCTGTTTAACGTCTTACATCATGTTGGTGAAGATTATGGTAATGAATCCTTGACGATTAAGGGAGCAAAAGAGCAGATTTTAGCTCAGTTACTTAGCCTGCATGGTACAGCAGACATAATCATCTTTCAGCTTGGTTTCAATTGGAAGGGTAATCGAAATCTTGGTCTCTTTGAGAATGGAACAAAAAAAGAAATGATTGATTTTGTGACTTCTGGAGTCAAAGGTATGTTTAGTATTGATTCAATAGGTATTGCAGAAAGGAAAAATGGAAATATAGTTTATAAGGATTTAAGTGAGAAAAATATAGAGAGAGATGATTCTCTTGGGGAGTTTTTAAATAGACCCCTCTTTATTCTTAAATCAGTATAAAGTGGAATAAAGATACTGTATGGTAAGCGTGAGTCAGAGTGATTAAAATAGCACGTGTTTTAGCGAAAATTGACGAACTAGAAGCATGTTATGATATCACGTATCCTTTTCCTCTGAAATAAACTACCAGAATCAATAGTGCAATGAATTTAGTCAAAAATATCTCACCAACCTCCAGTATAGCAATCATAATATCTGATTAACGACAGATAAAACATTTTATCAAACACTCATTGTACTTAGTTTCAATGCGTTGAAGCTGATTCCATCGTTTAGGGTAGCTATTGTTGCCCTGAACAATATTAGAATATTAAAGGATTCTGCATGTTTGCAAAAATATTTAAAGTTGATTCAGTAAGAGCAGGTTTAGTTTTTCTGGTCATCATTCTTGCTCTTTTTTCCAGTGTTTTTTTCAAAGGCTATCTCTTTGGCGGAGGTGATTCTACAGCTGCCATGGGTATGAATCACCAACTGGGTATTTATCACAGTGAAACCGGTGAGTACCCGCTTTGGCAACCCTATATCTTTTCAGGTATGCCTGCTTTCAGTAGTATGATGTTTACCAAGTGGGTTTACATGCCGGGTATTGCCCTGAGCCTGTTGCACAAAATAGGCATTCCGTCATTATGGACGATGATCTTTCATTATCTTTTGGCAGCTATGGGGGTTTACACGCTATTGCGCTACCTCAAAGTAGATTTATTGCCAGCAGTTTTGGGCGGTATCGCCTACATGCTCACACCGTTCTTCATCGTAATGATGTCAGCCGGACATGGCTCTCAAATGATGACCGCTGCCTACTTGCCCTGGCTGATCTATGCCGTAAAACGAATTTTTGAGAAACCTGATCTCAAGGGTTTATTGATCTTGTCTATCGTTGCCGGGTTTCAGCTTCAACGCGGGCATGTACAAGTAGCTTATTATGGATGGATGGCAGTTGGCTGGTATGTGGTGATAGAGGCCATTTTCCGAGCTCGAAGTAAAAACTGGAAGAATTTTTCGCAATCATTTGCCTATATGACTGGGGGTCTCGTTCTGGGAATAGGACTAGCAGCTGTGCTATATATTCCATCCCTTTCATATGCTGCTTATTCCATTCGAGGCGGTAGCGCTGGGGGTGGACTGGACTATGGCTATGCCACCAGCTGGTCCTTCCCTCCCTATGAAGTTTTGGCGCTCTTCTTCTCTGACTGGTTTGGGTTTGGTGGACAGACTTATTGGGGCGGACGCCCGTTTACGGAACACACTGACTACCTGGGTTTTACTCTGATCTTCCTTGCAGCAGCAGCCTTCTTTAACAAAGATCTATTAAAGGAGAAAGTCTACCTTCTAAGTGCAATCCTATTGGCTTTATTGGTCAGTTTTGGTTCTTACTGGCCGTATCTGTATGACATTCTTTTTAAAGTAATGCCCTTTTTTAACAAGTTTCGCGTACCCTCTATGATCCTTATTCTTATGGAGCTGATGGTTGCCCTACTGGCTGGCTTGGGACTCTATACCCTCCTGACCTTGTCAGACACAAAAAGAGCCAATTTGGAGCGCAAAGTGCTTATTGCCAGCGTTGTATTCGGCGGTTTATTCCTTTTTGCATTACTATTCAAAGGGACTTTGACTTCTGCCTATGCCTCTGTTTTAGCAGCTTCCCCAAAGGCCCATCCAGGTCTATTGGATGCTCGGTTGGAGATGTTCTACGGTAGTTTGATCAAAAGCCTGTTTGTGGGAACACTAAGTATTGGGTTAGTCTGGGCTTACTTCGCTAACAAAATTAAAGGTTTGGTCCTATCCGTCAGCATGCTGGGCATGTTGATTGTGGACCTGGGGCATATCGATCTGCGCTTTACCGATAATGCAGTTCCGGCAACCCGGGTGAAAGCCGCTGATCAAGAAACACCTGCAATTCGAAGCCTGAAAGAACTTACACGCCAGAATCCAGGGCGTATTTTTCCAGTACATACGCTATTCGGATCTAATGAATGGGCTTTGCATGGCTTGGAATCTATTGGTGGTTACAGTCCTGCCAAACTTAAGGTGTTGCAGGATTTCCTGAATTCTACTCGATTGGAGCAAACATTCCTGCCAAAGTATTATGAACAGACTGCTGATGGAGCAGTCCCAAGATCTATTGAGCAGGTTGATCCAGTGTTGAGAAAGCGTCATCTTGATGTTTTACGGAATATGAATGTGAAATACCTGGTATCACCTTATCCGCTGAATGATCCTTTATTCAAGTTGGTTAACCAGGCTCTCCACATTATCAGAGGACAACGAGCTCAGGTTCTGATCTATGAATTCACAGATGATTATCCCAAAGCCTGGTTTGTAGCCAGTGTCCAAACTGTAACCACCGCAGAAGAGATGAGCGCAAATATGGAACGGATGCCCCAACTTCCTGCGGAACAAGCAATTTGTCTGGATCCAGAGGGTCACTTGAAACAAAGTAAATTCACGGTAGGCGAAGTATCAGTGCAAGACCAATCGCTCCATTCCCTGACACTGAAGACAGAAAATCAGGGGAACGGCTTTCTGGTTGTCAGTGAAGTGTATTATCCAGGAGGCTGGACGGCCTATCTGGATAGTGAAACAGAATTACCTGTCTATCTGACGAATGAACTAATTAGAGGAGTGCAGATCCCATCAGGTATCCACGAAGTAGAGTTCAGATTTGAACCAGCAGCAATTCGACTGGGCTTCACGCTGACCATGTTGTCGATTCTAGTATTGTTGGGTATTAGCGCATTCCTTATTTATCAGAAGCGCAGATCAAAGACTGATGCGCGGGTATAGATCAACCACGAATATTAAGCTGGGACTTTTTGTCCTTGGCATTTTGATTATCAGTATATCCTTACTGTACACCAATTGGCTGGTCAAAGAATTGCGGAATGATAACCTGCAGTTTCTAAAGTATAATTCCAATTTACTGGCCAACGCTTTGGCTGCTGATCTACAGAGTAAAGCCTATCAAGAGGAACAACGACAGTTTTTAAGTTATAATGCCAAGCTCTATGCCAGCGCTTTGACTGCCGATTCACCCAGTATGGATTTTGCTTTTAATCAGATCATTAAGAACATCAGCTTTCCCATAATTATTACAGTTGTTGAAAGTGGACAAAAGGTAATTTACGCCCACCGAAATATTGATATTCCAGATTCCATTTCCAATTTAGAATTGCCAGAGTATCTACTGGAGATTGTTGCGGAAATGGATGTCTTAAACGAAGCTATTCCCGTGAAGTACAGAAATCGTGAGATTATGCGGATTCACTTTGGAAAGCCGGTGAGTAAGAAATTTGAGGAGATCATGGGGACGGTCATTCAGGCCATTAACTTTCCAATGATCCTTACTGCTGCTGGTGTGGGGGAGGCAGGGCCGCAGATCCAGAATCATACCATCAAGTTTGCAGAGCAGTTAAATGTGGAAGAGCAAAATGTCTGGCTGCAGAGCACTTTACGCAGAATGGATTCGAAGAATGCTCCTGTTCCAGTTGTGTTTGGCGGAAAAACAGTCATGCTGATTCACTATGAGGACTCTGAACTTATTCAGGCTTTGAGATGGTTTCCCTTTATTGAATTTGGTATAATCGGAGGGTTTATTCTGCTAGGCTTTGCCGGTTTTCAGTTTATTCGGAAGGCAGAGCGGAGAGGAATATGGGTAGGGCTTTCCAAGGAGACTGCCCATCAATTAGGGACACCGCTATCGTCACTAATGGGTTGGATAGAACTTATGCAACAGAATGAGCAGACACCTCAAAACCAACAGATCATTGAAGAGATGGACCGGGATCTAAAGCGCTTGAATCAGGTGGCCGAAAGATTTTCAAAAATTGGTGCTGGTGTAAAACTATTAAGTCTGCCTGCCCGAGAATTAATTCAACCTGTCTTGAGTTATGTGCAACGCCGGATTCCACAGTGGGGAAAATCCATTAGTGTCGAGTTCGATTGTTCTGAGGATATCTATGTCATGGCCCACACTGAGCTATTTGGTTGGGCAATTGAAAATTTGCTTAAGAACGCAGTAGATGCAATTAAAAAAGAACGGGGAGCAATTCAGGTTAAGGTGATTGCCAATGGTCCCTGGGTCAGGATCCTGGTCATGGACAATGGTGACGGGATCCCCCTCAGAGATCACAAGAACATTTTTCGGCCGGGTTGGAGCACCAAAAAACGGGGCTGGGGGCTAGGACTCAGCTTGGTGGAACGCATTATTCGGGAATACCATGCGGGCGACATCTCTGTAGAGTCGCTTTCTGGAGAGGGGACTACCTTTGAGATCAAGCTAAAAACAGGGATGAGCCTCTGAAATCCTTGATATTTTCAAGAGGAAAATATATTTGACATGCCACAGGGTGCCGGTTAGATTACGTCGCTTTTTCCGGACCGTAGGTGGTCCGGGGTTATGAATGAGAAGGAAGAGAATTGAAAACGTATAATGTTAAAGCAAGTGAAATCGAGCGGGAATGGTGGATTGTAGATGCCACAGATAAAACTCTGGGGCGACTCTCAACTAAGATTGCTCAGATCCTCAGGGGAAAACATAAACCAACATTTGTTCCTCATCTAGATAACGGGGACTTCGTTATTGTCACCAATGCCGAAAAGATTCGGGTGACGGGTAATAAAGAAGAGCAAAAAACATATTTTCGCCACAGTGGTTATCCCGGTGGTGCTCGCTTCACCTCGTTGAAGCAAATGCGTGCTGCACATCCTGAACGGATTATTGAACATGCCGTCAAAGGTATGCTTCCGCATAACCGGCTTGGTCGCGCTCAGATTAAGAAAATGAAAGTTTATGCGGGTGAATCACATCCCCATGATGCCCAACAACCCAAACCACTCGAAATAGGTTAATGACCATGAGTAATACTACGACTTTTTATGCTACTGGAAAACGCAAAACATCCATCGCACGGGTTTACATGAAACCCGGTAAAGGTGTTATTAAAGTTAATAACCGTGATATGGATGAATATTTTGGCCGTAAAACTCTGAGAATGATTGTTCATGAAGCACTTGACTTAACTGAGAATAAAGGTCGCTACGATATCTCTGTTAATGTGAATGGTGGTGGTTTGTCAGGTCAGGCCTATGCCATACGTCATGGTATTTCCAAAGCCTTGCAAGGCGAAGATAGTGAACTGCGTCCTGTGCTAAAGAAAGCTGGTCTGCTTACCCGTGATGCTCGTAAGAAAGAGCGTAAAAAATACGGTTTGGCCGGTGCTCGTAAAGCTTATCAGTTCTCAAAACGTTAATAGTTTTTTTCAGGAGTTTTAATGCGTAATATTTCATTAGAGGATTTGCTAGCTTCCGGAGCCCATTTTGGTCATATGACCAGTAATTGGGATCCTAACATGGAAGAATATATCTTCACCAAGAAAAACGGTGTTCATATCATCGATCTGTACAAAACCATTGAACAGCTTAATAGAGCCATTGATTTGGTCAGCTCAACAGTTAAAAAAGGTGGATCGATTCTCTTTGTTGCAACTAAGAAATCTGCTAAAACCGTTGTTGAGGAAGAAGCTGATCGCTGTGGGATGTTTCATGTTACTGAACGTTGGTTGGGTGGTACATTGACCAACTTCATGACGATCAAAAAATCCATCAAACGTCTACATCTGCTAGAAAAAGATGAGACCAGTGGTGTTGCTGATACACTAACAAAAAAAGAATTACTTATGCGGTCTCGCGAGCGCAATCGTTTACAGGTCCAGCATCGCGGAATCAAAGATATGCGACGTCTACCGGATGTGGTAATTGTTGTGGATGCTCGGAAAGAGACTATTGCAATTGCCGAGGCGCTGCGCCTTGAGATTCCAATTGTGGCTGTTGTTGATACAAATACTGATCCACGGAAAGTGGATATTCCAATTCCAGCCAATGATGATTCTATCCAAGCTATTCGCTTGCTGGTCGGGACTCTGGCAGATGCCATAATGGAAGCCAAGGGTATATCAACAGTCAAAGAGACTGAAGAAGTCACAGTATAAGTCGAAAATTTAAACCTGGAGAAGATTTAGAATGGCCATTACAGCTGCTGCGGTAAAAGCACTGCGTGATAAAACTGGTGTCGGTATGATGGAGTGTAAAAATGCACTCAAAGAGACCGATGGTGATATTGAAAAAGCAATTGATGTTCTGCGCAAAAAGGGTGTCGCAAAGGCTGCTAAAAAAGTTGGCCGTGCTACCAAAGAAGGTTTGATCTTTAGTTATATCCACGCTGGTGGAAAACTGGGTGCCTTGGTGGAAATCGCCTGTGAAACAGATTTTGTTGCTAATACAGATCAGTTCCAGGAATTGGGTCACAATATTGCCATGCATGTTGCCGCCGCTGTCCCTGAAGTTGTTAAGCGTGAACAGGTTTCTACTGATGCTTTGGACAAAGAATCTGAGATTTTTAAAGCTCAGGCTCTAAATGAAGGCAAACCAGAACATATTGTCGAAAAAATTATCACTGGTCGCCTTGAAAAATATTATAAAGAAGTTGTGCTAATGGAACAGCCCTTTGTTAAGGACCCTGAAAAAACTATTACCGATCTTCTAAATGCCGCGATCTCCGGACTAGGTGAAAACATGTCCGTGACACGCTTCCAACGCTTTGCTATTGGGGAGTCCAGCTCTAGCTAAGAATAACTCTCTTTACATAAAGGCGTTATAAAATGTCAGCCGAACCGATCTACAAGCGAATACTCCTTAAACTAAGTGGCGAATCTCTTGCAGGTGATTCGGCTCTTTCTATTAGTACCAATGTGCTCGATCAAATGACCTTAGATCTCCAGACTGTCGTTGACCTGGATGTCGAAGTAGGTATCGTCATTGGAGGTGGTAATATATTTCGAGGTCTATCTGAAAAAGCAAAAGATATGACTCGGGTTGCTGCCGATCACATGGGTATGTTGGCCACTGTGATTAATGCAGTCGCTTTGGGTGATGCTGTGAGAAGAAGGGGGATTCCTTGCAGCGTTTTAACAGCCATCGAGATGAATCAAATCGCAGAACCCTTTACCCAACGTCGTGCTTTAGAGGATTTATCCAACGGTAAGGTCGTTATTTTTGCAGCAGGTACTGGAAATCCATTTTTTACAACCGATAGTGCCGCCGCTTTAAGGGGGATTGAAATAGAAGCTGATGTTCTCTTAAAGGGTACCAGAGTTGATGGAATATATTCAACAGACCCTGAGAAAGATCCCCATGCCGAATTCCTTCCCAAGCTCACGTTTGATGAGGTAATCAGTAAAAATTTAAGAGTAATGGATCAAACAGCTTTTGCGCTATGTCGTGAGAATGAACTTGCAGTTCATGTATTTAATATGGAAATTCCAGGAAATTTATTGAAAGTTATGCAAGGCGCCGCCATAGGGTCTGTAGTTGGAGGAGAACATGATTAACGAACTGTTTAAAGATGTTGATCACCGTATGAAAATGTCAGTTGAACATGCGAAGCATGAGTTTAGTGGTCTACGGAGTAGTCGCGCTTCGGTTACCCTGGTGGAGCATATCAAGGTTTCTTATTATGGAAACCCAACTCCCTTGAACCAGGTTGCAAATATTAATATTCCTGAACCACGCTTGATTGTAATTCAACCCTGGGAAAAATCTCTGACTGCTGAGATTGAAAGGGCCATCATGGCAGCAGATTTAGGTCTTAATCCAGCAAATGATGGAGTGGTTATTCGGGTTCCAATTCCGGCCCTGACCGATGAACGACGTGGAGAATTAATTCGCCATTTGCATAAGTTGGCTGAGGATGGCCGAATTGGCATTCGGAACGTACGTCGCGATGCCAATGAGCAGCTCAAAAAAGCTGAGAAAGAACATGAAATCTCAGAGGATAATTCCAAACGAGCTACTAGCAATGTTCAAGAGATGACTGACAAATATATTAAAGAGATAGATGATGCAGTTACGGGCAAAGAAGAGGACATAATGGTCATCTAATTTCTAGCACTTAAAAAATATATAAAAAAAGCTCCGATTTACTCGGAGCTTTTTTTTTGAGGAGCAGAATTAGCATGAGACTATAACTGATCAGCATTTTTCTCAAGGTAGGTTGCAACACCTGCAAAGCTTTCCTGCATGGTGTCATCACCTTCCTGCCAACCAGCAGGACATACTTCACCGTGCGTCTGATTGAAGGTCAGAGCATCAACCATTCGGAGCATTTCATCAATGTTCCGGCCCAGGGGTAGATCGTTGATAACAGCGTGTCGAATAGTTCCTTCTTCATCTATCAGAAAAGAGGCCCGCAAGGCAACATCACCACCAACCGTGGTCTCTAATTCGCCATCATCTGTCAAAACTGTGGCTGGTCTGGAACCTTTAAGTACATCATATGACCGAGCAATATTTTTATCAATATCGGCCAGAATTGGATACTGGATATCGCCTATGCCGCCATTGTTGATATCAGTATTCTTCCACCCATAATGACTCCACTTGGAGTCTACTGAACAACCAATAACCTGTACATCCCGTTTTTCGAAGTCGGTTAAGCGGTGGTTGAAAGCCAGAATTTCAGTTGGACATACAAAAGTAAAGTCTAGGGGATAAAAGAAGAGTACAACTTTTTTCCCTTTGTAATCTGATAAGCTGATCTCTTTAAAAGTATTGTCGCCCATAATGGCAGTAGCAGTAAATTGTGGTGCAGGGTTTGTAACTAACATTTTTTATTCTCCCGAATTAAGTTGATTTTGGGTTCAGTCCCAGTACTTATTAAGTAGTAATCATTACTGTTTAATATATAGGGTATCTGTTCGATCGCAAGGTCTTATTGAAATAATTGTTTAGGATATTGGTGGGGAACTGATGTAAACTTGGTGCGAAATTAAAGTAGACTTTTATAACGTGACGGAAAGGGACCAGCTGTGTATCGACTGCTTATCCTCATAATTACATTTTTCTTTCCAGTTTTTATGATTGCCCAAATTCAAGATCATCATATCGCCAGTACTGTTGAAAAGTACTTTGTCAGGAACCGTACAGGTCCGACCTTGATTTCTGCTGAGATTATTGATGATTTTATCTATGGGAAAACTTTAAAAATTAAAATTAGGGGTCACCGTAACAGTGAGAATGCTGATTTGGGCTTTACCTTCGGAGCTGCTGCGGCTGTCGCCAACCATGCTTCAAACCCTATTGAAATGCTGTGGGTGGAAATGGATGTACGCTATAAAACACTTGAGACTACCATCGCAGTTGCCCCTGCCAAGTGCAGCATTGAGGGCATCGTTACCAAAACCCGTACTTTTGACTCCTGGTGGAAAGACTGTTTGGAATTTCTCTAGTCCCCATACTCTAAATTTAATTTAAGTCCAATCTTTATCCAATGGCTGGGGTCTTTGCTCCAGTCTGCCACTCTTGTTACTGTGGTCAGGATGTTCCATGGGGATGACGCCTAAACAAATTTGTGCTCAACAAAAATCATACTCCAGTTCTCTTATATCATACTTCAGTTCCAAAATCGTCATTCGCCGAATATATAGCGTTTATCTTTTTTTTCAATCTGTGCCATCTGTGTGGATCTGTGGCAAAAATATGTTTTCCAATAGTACCAAACCGGAACTGCAACTAGTATTAGTTGTTAAATAACTCAGCGACTCGCTGAGGATGCTGGTTGGAATGGTCTTAGCACCCGTTTAGATTAGCGCGGTTTTAAAAATATTAAGGAGTTTTAAACATTATTATGTATGCAAACATTTTACTCATGTCAGCCCCTGCCGGTGGTGAAGCCGGTAATCCAATTTTAAGTTTTCTACCCATCATTCTGATGTTTGGAGTATTCTACTTTTTGCTCATTAGACCGCAGACAAAACGCCAGAAAGAATCTGAGAAAATGCGCTCAGAAGTAAAAAAAGGTGATCATGTTGTCACCTCAGGCGGTATTCATGGCACTGTTGAAGGTGTCAAAGATAATGATATTTTGCTTATCAAGACCGCAACAGATACAAAACTGCATGTTGGCCGATCAGCAATTACAACGGTGAAAACTAAATAATTTATGCTTTACGAGATTCAAACATATGGTAAAGACGTTCTTCGTCGAAAAACAACGCAGATTCAGGTTATCGATGCCTCTATTCGTGAGATCGTTTCAAATATGTTTGAGACTATGTATGCCGCTGATGGTATTGGTCTCGCTGCGCCTCAGGTTGACAAATCCATTCGTCTGTTCGTCATAGACCTCGCTCCTCTGGATGAATCTGAGGGGAAACGTGTTTTTATAAATCCTGAGATATCCAGCTTTGGAGACTTACAGGATGAATATGAGGAAGGTTGTTTGAGTATTCCGACTATTCGTGAAATTGTAACCCGTCCTACCAGTATCAGAATTGCCTATGAGGATTTAGATGGCAATAAATATGATGCTGAAGTAGATGGTTTTTTGGCTCGGGTGATTCAGCATGAGTATGATCATCTGGAAGGAATCCTCTTTGTGGATCATTTGAGTTCATTGAAACGGTCCTTGCTTAAAAAAACACTCAAAAAAATTGCCAGTGGTGAGATAAAGGTCGAAGAATCGGAAGACTTTGAGCTCTAAGTGCCAGGTGGCTTTTAACCGTAGAGAGTGCGTAGACCATAAAAGATTGTTAACAGCGCCTCTGGGCACATCAATGGTTATAGTATATGAACACCAGTTTACCACTTAAAATTATCTTTATGGGAACGCCCGATTTTGCGGTCCCCTCACTTGAGCATCTACATAAAAGTCCACATCAGATTCAGGCGGTAGTAACCGTCCCGGATAAGCAGCAGGGGAGGGGGCGTCGTGTACGACCTTCTGCAGTTAAACTTGCTGCTGATACACTTGGCTTACCTGTTCTACAGCCTGATAATTTGAAAGATCCTGAATTTGTTCAGGAGCTCCAAAATCTTAACCCGGATATTATTGTGGTCGTCGCTTTTCAGATTCTTCCTGAGGTCATCTTTACTTTGCCAAAAATGGGCTCGTTCAATCTTCATGCATCCCTGTTACCCCGTTATCGGGGGGCGGCTCCCATCCACTGGGCTCTATTGAATGGAGATCAGGAGAGTGGTGTTACAACTTTTTTCCTAAAACGAAAAGTGGATACAGGCAATATCATCCTGCAAAGCAGGCTTCCCATCGTTCCTGAGGATAATCTGCATAGTCTCTATGAAAAACTATGCAACCTGGGAGCAGCACTGGTTCTGGATACAACCAATCTTATTGCTGCCGGTTCCATCAAGGAAACTGCCCAGGATAATTTTTTAGCCACACCCGCTCCCAAAGTTACATCAGCTACCCAATTGCTAAATTTTAAGCAAAGCGCTGAACAGTGTCATAACCGGGTTCGGGCCTTTGCGCCTTTGCCCGGTGCCTTTACCCATCGAAATGGCTCAAGATTGAAAGTGCTGATCACCCATACGGTTGAAGTACAGGGGCAACCCGGGACGATTATGGAAATTGCACCTGATTCGTTTACAGTCGCTTGCGGCCGTGGTTCGTTGGTTATTCGAAGGGTTCAACCTGAAAGTAAAAAAGCCATGGATGTTGCCGCATATCTCCGTGGTAATCCTTTTCAGTTAGGAGACCATCTTGGCTAATACTACGCCTCGAGAATTAGCTTATCGAACCCTTCTGGCAGCTGAGAGGGATAGCTCACGATATATTGAT
>JAOZSM010000284.1 GCA_029939675.1 Fidelibacterota bacterium | reverse complement strand
TTTTCTGCAAACCCCTTACCATCATCACATATTTCAATGATCAACTCATTTTGAGCTGAATCCAACTGAGTATTAATATGTAATTCCAAGCTACGATCTGAATTGTGATCAATGGCATTCTGAATGAGTGGTTCAATGATCTCCCAGATAACATATTCATTGACATGAATGATCGGAAGATCATCTGCCAGATTCAGGTTGACGTTTACCACATTTGTCTCCCCTGCACGGTAGACCCTTTGAAATATATTTTTTACCACAAAGGTAATCACATCATTGATGTCGGATTGAAATATAGGGTTTCGAATAACATGTAGTGGCGGATCGTAAGATTTCATGTCATAAATGGCTCGAGATACAAAATTCGCATATTTGGTTACTCGATCACGGGTTTCATCCAGATTATCCACTATCAATCTACGTAAATCTTCCTTAATAAAGCCCATAACTTTTTCGGCTTTATGATGCGTATGATAGATACGTTTGGTAAACAGGAGCTCCTTCTGATGTTCAATTTGTTCGCGGAGCTGGATGGCCCTTTCATCAAAAAGTTGATGCTGGACCTGCTCACGTTCACGGGCAGTGTAAGAATAAATAAAGAACATTGCCATAAACCCCATGAGGATTAATGCTGTAAATAGGATATTACTTTGACCATAAGCCGTTTTAAGTATGTCCATCAATCTTCCAACATCAGGTGTGACCCTCATGTATGCAGCACCACTCACCTCACCATGATCGTAAAAAGGGACCAGGAGATGAAAAGTCTCATCGCCCTCCAGTGAGCTGATTATCTGCTCATCCAGGAGTAAGGCCTGCTTGTTTTCAGAATAGTATTCCAGAGCTTTGCCGGAAAATGTTTGCGAGATGCTTGACTGCGGTACCACGCCTCTGATGTACAGATCATATATCTGTTCTCCTTCAGTGATAACGATTACTGAGTCGCCATTCTCGATCAACAGATAAACTTCATCTATGTTGCGCTGCAAAGTTTGCTGACTCAGCATTTTGTCAAAAGATTGAATAGTAGCCACCTGTTCATGGAGCAATTCATGAGGTTGAGCCCGTCCATGTTCTATCAAAAGTTCTAATGCTGTAGTCGTCAGATCAGCGATTCGTTCTGCAGAATCTTTGCGGTAATAATCCATTGATTGACGAAAAAGTTGATTGGTCGATTGATTATTGATGAACGAAAGAGCCATTTGGAAGATCATCACAATGATGAATAGCACAACAATATGCTGAATTTCTATGTGATAGGCCTCAAATCGCTTAAATACTTTCATTTAATGAGATCCTTGGATTGAATATCCTTGATCTCATTCCAGGCTAGGGCTAATCCGTCAGTTACTGAATACTCCCCCGCCAAAATTTGATGCAGTCTACTGGATAGTACATCTGATATTTTTGTATAGTGATCTACCGCTGGTCGGTGAATGCCATACTTCATCATTTCACCGATATTATTTAAGCGTTGTTGTCGACGATCAGTAGCATCGCCAGTAAAAAATTGCGCCTGAACAGGTAGCACTCCTTCTGCTTCGTAAAGTATGTTCTGGCCTTCAAAGGATGCAGCAAACTGCATAAATGTAATTGCGGCTTCTTTCACTGGCGAATGCTTTGATAGCATCATATTCCAGCCTCCAAAAACCGGCGAGCTGGTTTCACCCTCGAAATGCGGTAGGGGCGCCAATGACAATTGCTCAAATTTGATTGAATCATAACGTGCATCGCGTTCATTGTTGACGGTTGGCCAGCCCCTTACAAAAGGAATATCATGATCCAACGCATATACTATGCAATCGTCTTCCGTCATGTGCAGGACTTCCCGGGGAGCTTTCCCGGTTTCGATCAAATCTTTAAAAAATTGTACTCTTGCAACCACCAGGGAATCAGTTAGATCTATCAAGTCACCCGTTTCAGGATCTTGAAGTGACCGACCAAGTATTTCATTAAAGTTGCAGATAAGCCCTTCATACGCCTCAGCTTGAGGGAGGTACAGAGGTTGATCGGGGAAATACTTATCACCTAAACTGAGTAACTCAGTCCAACTAATTGACTGCTTAATTTGCTGATTAATTCTTGCTCCTTCAGGTAGTGCCAGGATAAGATCCTCACGATAAAACAAAGCTCCAATGTCTATGTACAAAGGAATCGCATAGAGTTTTCCATCCACAAAACACGTTTCCAGTGATTGGGGTACCAGGTCCCGCAAAAATTGAGGTGGAAAATAAGGGGCCAGTGGTTCAGCCCATTTGGTAAATCTGGGAACCCAAACCAAATCTACTGCAAAGACATCGATACGACTGCTGCGGCTTCTCAAGTTCCTGGCTATTAATTCTTTTCTTTGATTTGTATTGAATTTTGCGAATGGTAGATCAATGGGAATAACTTCGATCTCTCCAACATGCAGTTCATTAAACTGTCGAATGATCTCAGCGTGTCCATACCCAATATTATCTGCAAAATAGACCTTTTGCAGATTGTCTTCCTTGATGGGTCCTCGGCCAATTGGAAAGGATGATAAAAAGAATGAAATTGTGAAGATTATGGCGCCCAGGGTAAACAACAAAGGCAGACTCGGAACAATCGATTGGGTACGAGAGTTCTTTTGATTGTCAATATGGTCTGGCGCTGAATTCATCTTATTGAAATGATAATAATTAGGATATTAATTCAATACAAGAAGTATATTTAGCTGATCGTGAATACAGTGAATATGTGTCTCCTGGTTTTATTATGAGCTGCGATCATTCTCACGTTTTATCAGAATTCTGCTCAATGCTTCCATCAGAATCTGAAGCAACTCTAATCGATAGTGTTGTATTTACACGCATTTAACTTTTTCGTTCTATTTTTAATTTTTTCCAAGTCTGGTTTAGCCCGCAATTAAATATGATTCCATTTTAATGTCCTGGATTCGTTGATCAATATTTGAAGTAGTATTGGCATCCTTATTGCGAAAACTCTTGTATCATTATCAATTTAGCGGGGTTTGCTTGCCCCAATTTGAGGAGAATATATGTTGAGTAGAAATGCGAAAGCGACATTCCTGTTTACAATGATTGCCGGAATGCTCGTTGTTGCCTGCAATACTACAGAACCAGTTGTTAAACATGATATCATTAAGGGTAAAACCATTTCCCACATTGTTGGGAGTATGACGTTGGCTGAAAAAGTAGGTCAAATGACTCAGGCAGACCGACGCTATCTAATTGATATTGATGATATTAAAGATTACTACCTCGGATCAATTCTGAGTGGTGGTGGATCTACACCTGAGGTGAATGAACCAGTAGCCTGGGCCAATATGGTTGATATTTATCAATCCAAGGCCGCTGAAACCCGTTTGGGGATTCCCCTGATGTACGGCATTGATGCTGTCCATGGACACAACAACGTGAGAGGAGCTACCATTGTACCCCACAATATAGGACTGGGTGCCACGGCGAATGTCGAGCTGGTACGGCAACTTGCTCAGCTGACTGCCAGGGAAGTCCGTGCAACCGGGATTAACTGGACATTTGCTCCA
>JAOZSM010000077.1 GCA_029939675.1 Fidelibacterota bacterium | reverse complement strand
AGAGACCAGATAAACTGGTCTCAATTATGTACTCCGGACAGGGCTCGAACCTGTGACCTACGGATTAGAAATCCGTTGCTCTATCCAGCTGAGCTACCGGAGCATTTCAATGTTTCCAGCTGCTTGACCGAAGGAACGACGCTGGAAGCTGCTGGAGCCTGTAAATGGCGTGCCATATTATTAGTGCATTGATGGTTGAGCAAGTCAATTCCATACTTGAAAAACAGTTGTAATCACCACCCAAATATTTAAGTATTTGCCAATGAACAAGACTTGCACTATCTCTTAAGTACTTTTCTGCAAAGCCAGAGGTTATAGGAGGATTTATGAAATCTTTTTTTATCCTGGTTTTTATGATATCGGGAGTGTTTGCTCAAGTCGATTCTGTGTATACCCGGCAAAAAATTATTACTGGTGTTATCGTTGGAGTAAACAAAACCGAAATCTGTATTAGTCATTATTCTTATGACAAATTATGGATCCCCATAGAACAAGTAGACAGACTTGTTTCAGGTAGAAATGGGAATATTATTATTGGACTCGAAGCTCCAATAAATGGATATGAACTTTTTGTAGCAAGGTTTAATGAGGACGTTCTCAAGAAAAAGAAAGCCAAGACAATCTGGATGAAATCATATTAATCACTACCAAGGAGATACTGACTAGCGTTTCAAGAATGATACGTGACACCTGACATTTTTCTGCCCAATCCCTGTCTGCAGCCAACTTCATGAATTACCCTCTGACGCAATATTTTTACCGTTAGGCTAATATTGGCACCCTGTATTTATTTCGTGTATATATTATTCCACTTTCACACAAGGAGGCAACATGAAATACAAAGTGCATCGCTTTGAAATTGACATGGATAAAGACCAGGGTAAGTTGGAACAATACTTAAATAGTCTGGAAGGTGAAATTGTTTCGATCATTCCCAATAATCGAAAAACGACCATCTTCCAGATTTATGGCTTCTCAGCAAAAATTGATTTTGTCTTCATTGTTGAAAAAATCGCTTAAATCTGGTTTCCACGGTTTTAGCACTTAATAATCCCAAGCATTACTAAAGTGGCTAATATTAATGCTAAATATGATCATCAAGATTCTCGAATTCACCCTTCGAGAACCTCTAGTCTTCTACGAGCTTCGCCCAGCAGGCGGGGAGACACAGACATTAGCTACCAGACTAATAATTGCTAAAGTCCGCCGGTTAAAAAAATATGGCTATCTATTCCCTAGACTACAGGCTGAGCAACAAGTAACCGCCCTTGTAATGAATCGTCTGACCCCTGAAGTGGAGAGAGAACAACCAGGCACAAAAATGGCTTTCCTGCTTCATCTTTAAAGTTGACCTCTTCATGCTGATGAACCGCCAGGGGATCGCCATCCAACAAAATTGCGCTGTCTGCTTGGTCATCTAAGAGGGTTATCACAGATCTTTTTTTGGCAATTTTACGCTTCAGTCCAAAAGTGTTTTCAGCCATCTTATTAAACTCGATGATGTGTCCTTCCAGATTATAGGTAATCATAATAAACACGGCACTGTTAATAATATTTCGGACATCCTGAAGGGCGCGTTTGATCCGTTTATCCTGAGCATGGCGGTACAATGAAGTTTCCAGAACAATCCGTAGGTCACGATCATTAAAAGGTTTGATCAGATAACCAAACGGCTCTGTGATCTTGGCCCGATCGAAAAGCACTTCGTCTTCATGAGCTGTGAGATAAATGATGGGGACATGTTGCCGGTCAATGATCTTCTGGGCTGTTTCAATCCCGTCATCACCCCCTTCAAGCATAATGTCCATGAGGATCAAGTCCGGTTTCAACATCCGTGAACGATCCAGCGCTTGCTCACAATTAATGGCATCGCCCACCACATCATACCCCAGATAGTCCAATTTGAATTGAATGAATTTTGACATCTGAATGTCGTCTTCTACTACCAGAATTCTTTTTTTTGATGAGGTTAATAGAGATTGATCTTCATATTTTAACATATTCGACCTCCTGGTTCGAATGTAGTCCAAGAATATTCAAGTACGCCAAGGTAACTGCATGACTGTTAATACCACTCATCATCCTACCTGACCCCATGAGATGACACCCCTATTATCGACAGGTCTATCTAAAATCTTTATCATTATCTGTTAGCATTTCCCAAATCTCTCGAGCTGATTCTGGCTGGTGATCTTAATTTCGAACCGACCTCCCATGCTTACCGGATGCTAAGTGATTATTTGGATGATGGAATTCTTAAAGTTGATGAGAAACCAAAAAATACTTTTCCAGCTGATGATCCTCAACGAAGGATAGATTACATTTTTATTGGAGCTGGAATTGAGCCGATTTCCCAACCAAGAATTACCCTGGTTGAGCTTTTGTCGGCCTCAGATCATCGACCGTAGGTGTTGAAGCTTGGGATTAAATAAAAACACTAACATAAATCAGCGCCTTGAAAATTTACTGATCCAGAGACTGTAACCGCTTTTCAAATTCTGACAAACCTTCAGTGGATTCGATCTCAACGCTGCCCAAAGGTTTGGCTGAGGGCGTAACGGGCTGGGGTGCTTTTTTAGGCTTGATACCCAGAATATTATCGCGTGGAGTGGTTTTAACTCCTTGAAGTTGTCCCAACATGGCTTTCACTTCTTCGTTAAATTCACTAACAGTCTGCTCCATACGTCGCATTAATTCATCCATTAAAACCTGACCATAGTTCTTATCAATCCCATTCATGAGATGTCCAAGATTATCTTTCAGGTAAGTCATTCTGCTATCAGCATTTGCAAAATCGATGTCAGCCATTATTCCTCCAGGGCTCAAATAAAATAATTGTAAATTTAAAAGGTGCTGCCAAGTAATGCAAGCGACATTCAGGTTTTGCTACTTCCTCGGTTTACCTTTGCGGAAATAGCGGTTTAACCAATCCCGTTGAAAATTCTCGTAATTACCTTTCTCGATCGCCCGGCGAATATCAGCCATGAGATCTTGATAAAAGGTCAGATTATGAATTGTTGCCAGAGTTCCAGCCAGCGGATCTTTGGTAAAAAACAGATACCGCAATACCATTCTCGAATAGGTCTGACAGGTATAGCAGCGACAGGTCGTATCCAGCGGATATTTATCCTTACGGAAGACTTTATCCATAATCCTCATTTTGCCCATCTTGGTAAACAGGGTCCCCTGTCGTCCATAACGGGTGGGAATAACACAATCAAACATATCGATTCCACGGTTTACCGATGCCAGAATATCCTCAGGCAAGCCAACACCCATGAGATACCGTGGTTTCATTGATGGTAGCAGAGGTGCTGTGTAGCCCACAACTTCCTTTAGCAGATCCAAACCTTCACCCACACTAACTCCCCCGATGGCAAAACCGTCAAAAGGCAGGTTGGTGATCTCTGTTGCACTCTGCCGGCGCAGGGATTGATAGATGCCTCCCTGGACAATTCCAAACATGAATTGATGATCTTGAAGCGGGTAATCCCGACTACGTTCTGCCCAGCGCGTGGTGCGCTCAACTGCTTTTTGGACATACTCCTGCGGTGCCTTGTAATCAACACATTCATCAAACGCCATGACAATATCAGATCCCAGATCACGTTGGATGGCCATGGATTCCTCGGGCCCCAAAAATAGCTTTTTACCACCTTCCTCAAATTGAAACGAGACCCCTTTTTCGGTGATTTCCCGACCCTCCAGAGAAAATGCCTGAAAACCGCCAGAATCCGTTAGAATGGTCTGCTCCCAGCCCATAAAACGATGGAGTCCACCCGCTCGCTTCACAGTCTGAAGTCGTTCACCCAAAGACAGGTGATAAGTATTACCCAGAACAACCTGGGCACCAGATTCAACCACATCACGCATGGGGGTTGACCGGACGTAACCGGCAGTACCTACAGGCATAAAAGCTGGTGTTTCAACCTTCCCATGTTCGGTAAAAAAATGTCCCCGGCGAGCACCGGAAGGGTCCGTTCGAGTCAGTTTAAATTGAATATCCTTTTTACTCATCGTGGGCCTAACCTCTCTAACACATATTCTGCTTTATTTAATAATCGTTGATCATCAAGTTGTCTGGATTCAATCTGCAGCAACATTCCTGATTTATTTATCTCCAGGTCCAGAATAAGATACTCCTGTGAAGCGCTCTTGAGCCCACAAAAATCACCTATTGTTCCCCCGCTAAATATTCCGGATTCCTCCTTGAGCAGCAAAACTTCACAACCCTCAAGACGTTGCGGTTGTCCGATTGAATCCGTCTGAAAGAGTTCAAGCAGGACCTGCTCATCTTCAAAATCACTCACCCTCACCTGTAGAAAGGACGATGTATCCCTGGTAATCAACAGCCACTCCTGTTCATCAGGATCAATCCAGGTTGTTACTGCAAACCCGGGATCCTTTTCATCTGAGCTCAGGGATGTCTGGAACCCATACTGGCCCAACACCATTTGACGCACCTGCTCACCTGGGCTTAGATCATCGAACCAACCAGTGACCTTTAGTGTTTGAAAAAACATAAACAGCATGAAGACCAGGGTTACTGTACTGATAAGATAGTAGAGGTTGAATTTTTTCATCCTTATCTATCTTTCATGGTATGTCTGCTCAGGGAGTCAAATGGGCCAGAAGTAGCCATATATCATCGACATAATTCTCTTGAAGATCAATTGCGAAGCCCACACTTTCTAAATCCTTGATCACCTTACTCTGTAACACACGCTGCTCCTTTTCTGGTCCCCGTTCCCGGTCAGACAGAGGATCCCAGTCCAAGAGCATGATCTTACCCTCTGCTTTCAGTACACGCTTGATCTCCTGCAAATTTTCCAGAGGAGCCTTAAATTCATGATAAAGCGAAAGGACCATGGCTGCATCTACCGAATCAGAATCCACTTCCATTTTCACTTCTTCGACCTGCAAAACCTGAACATTGTCTGGAGGCATCCGACGATTTAGAAGCGTTAACATCTGGTCCAATATATCAGCTGCAATAACCATCCCATTTTCACCCATGGCAACTGCAGCAGGGAAGGTAAAAAAGCCATTGGCGCACCCCAGATCCAGGATGGTACTTCCAGGAGGTGCAGCCAGCTTTTGCAGAAGAATATCCGGTTTGAGTTCCTGGTATCGTTCAGGCGAAATTAATTTATCTGCTGATTGAGAGTCAAATTTATGAGACATAAGATTTTCCTGATTTAAAAAGTTCCTGTAGGTCATTTCGTAGAATTTGACTATGCTTGTAATCTGACTCAAACCCTTCCCAGTAAACTGGAAGCACCCCAACGCCGGTGCTGGAGATGAAAGCTTCATCCATACTGGCGACTTCATTTTGGATAATCAATGCTTCTCTAACCTTGAGGCCCCGTTTACGGGCTAATTCCATGATAGTATCTCTGATAACACCGGGCAAAACGCCTAATTCAACTGCTGGGGTCAGTAGAATATTGTTTTTGATAAAGAAGATGTTTCGAATGGCGCATTCCGTGACATAACCATCCCGGTTTACGAATACCGGCTCAAATGCACCAACTGTCCGGGCATCTTTTTTCGCCAACATATTCCCCAGGTAATTCCCTGATTTGATTGCAGGATGAAAACGCAGAATGGGATAATTCTGTTCTTTTACGAAAATCACTTTGACTGGCCACTCTGGTAATTCACCAATAGCCCGCGCTGAAATATAGATCGCTGGTTGAGGCTGTTCATCCTCAGCTAAATTATCGCTCACTCCCCGCGTGATCATAACGCGAATCAAGGCGCTGATTATCTGATTCTTTGCAATAAGGGTACCCAGGATGTTTGGAATATCCTCCAGGAGTGATTCTGCATCCATGCGGATCGTTTGCATCCCGCTGCGCATTCGCTCCAGGTGTTTTTCCAAGCGAAATAGAGCTCCCTGATTAACCCGAATAGTCTCAAATAAACTATCTCCATAGAGGAATCCCTGATCCTGAAAAGGAATGACAGCCTGACTGGCTTCCACCCAGACTCCGTTAGCATAGATCAACATTATGGATTGGCCTTCATAGCCTGTAGGATAGCATAAAATCGAAGCTGGGACAAACGAGAATGATGGGAGAAATAAGAATTCAGAAATCTAATAGAAACAACAAAGGGCCCGAAGGCCCTTCATTGTATGACACCCACTTTGGGGGTCTGTTATTTACGAACAACCCGTGCGTTGATGATTTCTCCCAGGACTTCGCCGCCACCTGCAAGAATCACCGTTACATTGGGATCATCCCCTTTAACTTCAATATCACCAATTATTTTTGATCCGGAGTCTATTGTAATAACCAACTCATTATATTTTTTTAACCGGGGTTTTCTGTTCTCCCGATTAACAATGACATCACCTTTCACCACACATTTTTCCAGCAGATCAATATCACCATTTACGGTTTCCACATTTCCACCAATACTGGTTTGCTCAGCCATCATATCTCCGTTGACTGTTCCCATGTTACCTGCGATCCTGGAATATATCTTACTCTTGATGGAACCATTAACAGTACTGACGTCACCATCGACCTCAACTTCACTCCCGATCAGAATTGAACCATTGACACAGGATACTTCTTCGATCTGGGATTTCCGATCCAGATGGATACTGCCATTAACGCAGGATACTTCGCCAACCTGAGAATTTTCACCAATGGTAATCCTACCATTAACGGTGGAGCAATTACCCTCCACTGTGACACCATTTCCCACTGTGATGGAACCATTTACCGATCGCAGACCATTTGTCTTATGCTCTCCATCGGCCACAAAAATGCTTTTATTTATTCCCGTATCTGAAGAGACCCCGCAGGCCAGTACAATAAAAGTCATGGTGGCAATGATTGAATGTTTCATGAATCTTATCTCCTTGATCATTTTGTTCGTCTTCTCTGATTGATTTTGAACACAATTCATTTGTTGACCTTCCCTTTACTACACAAGTGCTGTGCCAGACCTGGCTCTCATGCTGTTTATTAATTGATTATACAAGACTTATACATTATTGTATTATTGCTTTGATAGAGAGTGACCATCCTGATAATCATCATATTGATATGTTGACATATCAGCGTGATATACCAACACAAAAATATGTACAACCTCAGTATTGGTTATTCTTGTTTAATACCAATTATATCAGTTTCACCTCTAAACTGCCTATGATTGTTAAAGAACTTTTTTGCCACAGATGCACACGGATTTTCACGGATGTGATTTTGAGGAAACGCCTATTATCACGAAGAACTAACGTATAAGCTACTTTTTCTCTCTATCTGTGGTAATCTGTGTTCCATCCGTGGCTAAAAAATATTTTACAGTTTATCATTAACTGCTGGCCTCTTATTATTTTGGTTCTACGGACTGAATGGAAGTGCCTTTGGTCTAAAGAGGGTCAAAGAGATCTGAAATAACTTCCTGGTTGTAAAGTGCAGCTAAAGTCAGGGGCGCGGAATCACTCAAATATTGCTCCATGGAATCAATCTCAACCTGGGGTACAGCATAACGACTGATAAACCTGATTTTAAGCGCTTCTTCAGAGTCCTGCGGGAGATCAGTTAGGGAAGCTAGTAGTTGTTGTACCAGCAGGTCATTGGGGTTCAAAACCTGAGTTCTAATACCTTGTTCCTCCATAGTATCCTGGAAAATCTGAGCCTGATACCCATAGTGCGTACAGCCAAGAAATGCAAAAAGTGCCTGGGGCCGTTGATCGAATTGATCTAAAGCTTCCTGGACGTAGACTTCTAACAACTTCTGACAAGCTGCACCACTGGCATCATTGGAAATGGCATGAGCCAACCCGGGGCACGCCTGACCAACGATCACGGATTGCTTGGCATGGATCAACTGCGGATAGGTATCAGCCTCCGTAGTGGTTTCTGTGGCAAAAACAATCAAATCATAATCACCTTCATGGTCCAGGTTCTGTTGACATAACTCTACACCAGCGCCAACAATGCCTTTAACCCTAACCAAATCCTGCTTTGAAAAATCAGTCTCATCATAGATCACACTAAGGGTGTTACAGGCAATGATCATGGAATCAGGCGAATATCTGGAAAAGGCTGCCTTTAGAAATTGATCAAAAAGGACTATTCGTTCTGATTGGCTTGCTAAAGCGTTGTATCCAATACGATCATCAGGGGTAGCATTGACATATAGTATCTCGAGTCCTGATCCGGCCTTCCTGATCCTCAGAGCTTCTTCCAGCCCGGCACACACTGATAAGCCACCTAGACCTGAATCGGTAATCATTAAACGCATTACCGTTAATTATCCTAACCACGAATTATAATGACCTGTCATAAGATCTCTTAAAACAGGAAAATGGAGTTCTCTTAATTGATGCATGCCATGGGAGGGGAATTCATATGTAATGATGGGAAGCCCCTGTTCAGCACACCATGAGCCGAAAGAACCCGGTGTTTTATAACCAACATCCGGGACCAGGTCCAGCTGGGTCCGCTTACCAATATCTCTGGCTATTTCTGATGAGAGAGGGTCATCCATACACCCCAGAAAACCATGCAATGAAACGATTAACTTTGGTGTCCAGGAAGCAAGTAGATTTAGCATTGCCTGGGTTTCTGCTTCAGAACCACCCTGAAGACCCGGACTCAAAGCAATATTCTGGGGTTGATCCCAGTGATTGCGGTAATAGACTGGATCGGGCTTCCAGTTTTCTGTGGGGAAATTCCGGTTCAGATCTACGCCATTGGCATTACTGCGGGTCCCATTCAACATGCCGTCGGGATTAGCTGCAAGAATCACTGAAGCTTGCAAGTCAGACGGATCCATGGATCTTAAACATTGGGAGAGTAAAACCGAGGTGAGGCTTTCGTCACCATGGATCGAACCCATCACTAAAATATCAGAGTTTGCAGCGCCGGGCTCATAAATCTCCAGAGCGATCCCATTGACACTTTTTCCATATATGCGGGATTTATGGTTCAGTGAGCCGGATTCTGTAGGAGATAGTACCATTGAGTAATCAGTAAAAAATCAGGATTTGGTCTTTATTTCACCCGGTTGAGTTTTGGCAAAATCCTCTGCTATTTCAGTTGGAATTTGGAAATAGAAGATACTGCCATTGGGTTCACGATCGCGGTAACCCACTTCGCCCCCATGTTGTTCAATAATCAACCGGGAAACAGCTAGTCCAAGACCAGTGCCAATACTAGTTTTAGATTTGCCTGACTCAAATTGGGCATACTTATCGAAGATCAGATGTTGCTGATCTGCTTCAATTCCAGGCCCATTATCAGTCACACTAAAATACAGAAACGAGCGCCCCTGCTGTTGGTGCTCATGCATATGAACATCAATTTTAGAGCCCCTGGGAGTATGCTCAATGGCATTACTGATAAAATTTGTAATAACCTGTTCAATTTTCAAACCATCGCAATAGCATAGCGGCAAACCATCTTTGATGTCTATGTCTATTTTTGTTTCCTTCTGACTTGCTACGGGTTGAAGCATCTGAAAGGATGACAAGACCATCGATTTCAAAGCAACTTTAGATTCATTCAAGGTCATCTTACCAGCTTCAAATTTTGAAAGATCCAGCATCTCATTCACAAGCTGGAGCATTTTTTTACTAGCCGAACGAATTGTCATGGCTATCTCGCGGATTCGGTCATAGGGTTTTTCACCCATTTTTAGCAATTCTGCAAAACCAAATACTGAAGTGAGAGGGCTTCTTAGATCATGTACCAACATGGCAATAAAGTCTGCTTTTATCCGCAGTATGTGCTCCATTTTTTCTTTTTCAGCCTTGCGAATCAGACGGCTCCGATAAAAAATGAAGATCAGGATGATCACCATTAGTGTGATGGAAAATGCTAAAATGATCCACATATCAGTAAATCGTCTTTTGAATTCGATTTCCTTGATCAGCGTACTCGCCTTAAGTTCATCCAACTCCTTTTCACGTTTGTCCAGCTCATAACGGACTTCCAGTTCAGCAATCCGGCGACTACTCTGCTGAGCGTTCAGCTGGTCTCTGGACAATAGCAAGGCATTCTGATACACCAGGGCTTTGTCCAATTGGCCAAAACGTGAGTAGGCTTCAGTGAGCAGCAGATTGGCTCGTTCAACAGTAAGCAGATCTTGAACATTCTGGGCAATGTTTAATCCGGTAAGCAGTGATTGGACTGCCTTGAGCTGGTTCCCGCTTTCCATGTAGAGCTCACCGATCTGCAACCATATTTCAGCAGATATGGAAGTTTCCCCAATCGAATCAGCCAACTGTTGTCCTTGTTGATAAAAGTCAAGTGCTTTAGCAGTCTCGCCCGCTTCCTGATAGATCCGACCAACATCACTTAAAGCCAGGGCAATCTCGGACTGATCACCAAACTTTTGTTTCATATCCAAAGCCTCCAGAAAATATTTCTGGGCTGTATTGAGTTGTAATTGATGATAGTATAGTTCACCCATACTGGTATAGAGTTTTGCCATGTATTGAACTGATCCGTTCTCGTCAGCAATCATCAGTGCACGTTCCAAATGATCTTTGGCAGCCCCGAACTGGAAGAGCGTCATAAGCGTCTGAGACAGTCGATTCTCACTGTCAATAATCCCGATGGCATCTTTATTCTTTTCATTGATTGAAAGAGCTCTCTCAAAAAAGCGACGGGCTTTTTCAGGCTGGCTCCATTGGGTGTAAATATCTCCAATAGCCACAACTGTGGTAGCTATTTCTGACTCCTTTTCAATATCTTCGAATATCATTAGTGAGCGTAGAAAGTAGTCCAGGCTCTGATCAGTCTGATTCAAATAGCCGTACGTTACCCCAATGGTCCTTAAAATGCTGGCAATGGCACCAACATCCGATAATAGTTCGTATTCGCTGAGAGCCAAAGTTGCATGATCCAATGCGCTCCGGTAGTCTTGCTTATAATTATAATAATTGGTCAAGTTAGTATGGGCCACCGCCTGCCCATATTTATCCTGAAGCGAGGTAGAAAGATCTAGCGCCAGATTGGCATAACGCTGACTCTTATCCCATTCTAATCCCGCGTGCGCCTTAGATAATTGATTTAGCAGATCAATGGTTTCGCCTTCTGAAGTACTACGCAAAACCCGTTTCAAACTATCTACCGTGGCAACCTGATTGCCGGACAGGGCTGAGACCATTAACATGAACAAGAAAACGACCAGTAATCGAATCTGCTTTTTCAGTACCAAGGAGACTCTCCTATCATTTATTCTTAACACTTGTCCACCTACCTGAGCTTTGGTTTTTATTGAGCAGCATCAATCTAGTTAATTAATCAGGGTGTGTCAAATTCTAGCTGAGTTTTTTGATCAATTGAGCTTTTTAATTCCCAATTGTTTTGGAAACATATGTCAGATTAATATATTTGCCAATTATGAAAAAAATTATTTTCCTTCTGTATCTTTTCTCAGTCAGTGTGTCAGCCCAGGGAGTTATTGCTGAAATCAAACTAGACGCCAAAAACCTGGATGATATTCCACAACAAGCGGTTAGTCAATTGGGGGAAGATATAGCCTACTACCTTGAAAACACCCAATGGACCTTCGAAGATCTGCCTACTGATTTTAAGATTCAGGCTACTATTTATCTGGACAGCTACACCGAATCTGGTTACCAGAAGATCTACACCGGAAAAGCTTTTTGGGGCAATGGTGATGACCAAAAATATTTCGACAAGAGTTGGCAGTTCGCCTTTAATCAGGGTGACGCCTTGATTCGGTCCCGCTCTTTTAATGCACTTTCCTCTTTTCTGGATTACTGGGTACTGACCATCATGGGAGGCGACCTGGATACCTGGAACCAGTTTGGAGGCAGTCAACTTTACACTGAAGCCCGGCAAGTTGCTCGACTGGGGACCAGTAATTCGTTTTCTCTGGGATGGAAAGAACGTCTCGAGGACATTGAAAAGCTCAGCCGGAACCAGGACTTTCGTAAAATGAAATTCGCCTACTATGAAGCCATTGATCAGTGGGATTCAGGTCAAAAAGAAGAAGCACTCAAGGCTTTGAATGACTTCATGAAAAATTTAGAGGTTAGCATCAAGCGACGAGACTCGCGGATCTTCACCCAGAATTTCCTGAATGCCAAGTATCAGGAATTAGGCGATTTTATCTGGGAAGTTGGTGACCTGTCCTTATTTCAACGTTTGATGAAAGTGGATGAGGATCATCGAGAGCATTACAACGAGGTTCTGGCCGACTGGTAACCTGGAACATCTCCACAACCCTCTTCAATTATGTTCACCATAAGTACTAAGCGGTTGCAACTGCGACGGATAAAATTGGCCGATGCTGATTTTATGCTGGAGCTATTAAATTCGCCTGAATGGCTAAAATATATTGGTGACCGCAACATAAATTCGACTGCTGAAGCGCAGGCCTACATTAAAGCGAAGGTCCTCCCGGCCTATGAAAAATTTGGCTTTGGTTTCTATCTGGTGGAATCACGGGAGGCCCGCATACGGTTGGGAATTTGCGGGCTGATCCGGCGGGCTGGACTGGAAGATGCTGATATTGGTTTTGCTTTGCTGCCCCCCTACACCGGACAGGGCTTTGCATTGGAAGCGGCCCGGGCTACCCTGGAGTATGGGTTCAAGGTGCATGCCCTGGAGCGGATTGTAGCCATCACCGCCTGCAACAATAAAAAATCAATCGGGCTGCTCAAAAACTTGGGGATGATTCACGAAAAAATGATTAAATTGCCTGACGATGATGAAGAACTCATGCTTTTCATTAGTAGCTCCACCCAGCACCACATCTCATAATAAATGTATTGATGTAAATATGATAATTGACTCGAACTGAAAAATCTGTTTGAGCGGAAGACGTAGACGCACGACCAGTTGTTGATCATGCCATAAATATTCAAAACGGGAGGATTAGAACAGTGAAAAAGCTATTGGTAACATTTTTGACTTTAGGGTTTGTCTTGTTCGGAGCAACCGGCCTGATGGCGACTAATCAGGTAGTAACTAGTACTGCGAATTCAGGAGCAGGAACACTGAGGCAGGCCATTTCTGACGTAGGTGACGGAGAGACCATTACCTTTAACATTGTCGGCAGTGATGCCGTTATAATCTCATCGGAACTATCCATTACCAGCAAAGGGATGACCATTAACGGGTATAATAATGCGACTGGAAATAATGTCACCATTCAGGTAACAACCCCGGGTTCAGGCGGTACAGCCTCCCGTATTTTTCATATCAATGCCTCCGGTAAAACATTTAATTTTTCCAACATGACTATCAAAGG
>JAOZSM010000283.1 GCA_029939675.1 Fidelibacterota bacterium | reverse complement strand
GGTCTAACACCTCCGTTTCAGCTAAGCCCTGTTCACCCAAGAGCAGGGCTTTTTTTATACTTCAATAAAAGATGTGGCTAAACATAACCCGGCAAGATTTACAAAAGCTTTTTAATTATATTAAATATTAAGAGCAGAAGATTTTAAGAAAACCGAATTTTCTGTCCGACACTAGATAAAAAGCGTATATTTCAGCATGATTGAAAATTGAGGGGTGCAATTATCACAAAAAAAGTATTTGTATACGTATCCATCGCACTTGCGTTTCTACTCATTACTTCATGCCCAAGACCACCTGATCCGGCAAAAGAACGTGATGTTAGCATCTATCTTGAGCTTGTTGACTACTGGACGACATCAGTTACCCTTAAACTTAGTGTTGCGGATTCTACTCTGGCTTGGGACTTTATATTGAGCCGTAATGATTCTATAGTACATGAAGGTCGAGTTAATCGAGCAGACACAATCATTATTGACCATAACTTGATTCCAAGTACTGACTATTCTTATACGGCATCTCTGATAGAAAATGGTGAGATCATGAATTCATCATCTAAAGTGGATCTTGCCACTCGTCGGACTGAAGAGTTTTTGGGGCTTGAAAATATGCATGTTCTGGAGTTAAGGATTTTTCAGAACTATTTATATGCTGGAACGTGGAATGGAGGATTGTGGAAATATGATCTAGATGGAGATTATTTTACTTGGGTGTACCTCGGACTTTCAAGTACTGATCTGGGATATGAGAAATACTACATTACGGATATTTTACATAATTCAAATGAGATACTTGTAACGGGTAAAACAGATAGTCAACTAAAATCAGGGCTTTTTAAATCCCAAGATGGAGGAGCGAATTGGTACTCATCCCACGAGGGGTTGGAATACGGACATCCTCAAGATAGTATCCGCTACTATTCTATTCAGAAATTTCAACAGAATGAAGACAAGGTCTTGGCACTATGTAAAAGGGATTCAGGTATAACATTAAAAACCAGCATTGATTTTGGTGAAAATTGGGAAAGTGATTCTAATTTCACCAGTTTGAGAGGAACATTCACAGACATACACATTTTCCAAAAACATAAATATTTTGATACGAACTATTGGGTAGCTGGCAACACAGTCTGGATGGAGTATCTATTATCAAAATCTATTGATGGTGGATTAAACTGGGATGCATTTGATATACCTGGAATATCACCTTATTACAGTTCGATTGCTCCTCATCCTGCTGATACAGATATAATATATATTTCATCATCTTATCCAGGTTCGATCGTCAAGGCAGTTGATGGCGGTAATGCCTGGATAAATTCATCTATTTCAGTTATACCGATATTTCTTCACCCGTATTCAGATGAAATGACATCGATTATCATTGATAATGATAATCCAGATCATCTGTATTGTGCCGGCGGAAAGTATATTTTTCAAACATTTGATGCGGGTAGTACTTGGATTGAATTAGATACATCGTTCGGAGAAACTGTTAGTATTAAATCTATTGTTTACTCAGAAAACAGATCGCAATTAGTGGTCTCTACAACAGAAGGAATCTATGTTTTAAACTAAGAGGGGGAAACTTTTTATGAATAAAATTAAGACATTACTACTGATTCTGATATTTCTTACCTACTTTGGGGTTTGTTGTGCAGACATATACAATTTAGGCACACAAGCTTACCATATTGAGAATGGAGAATTATACAGTTATTCTTCAGGTAAAAATGGGAATAGAATGTATCCATATAGGATGATAGTGCGTAAATACGATCATTCAATTCCAACGGAAATGGATTTTAGTTTGCTGTCTCTTTCTGGAATTGTAGTGAAACCAGAACGGTTGTTAGCCGATTATTTTATTCTTGAAATTGATAAAAATGAAAATCCTTTTTTGATAGCCGCATCATTATACGACGATATGCTATTCGAATATATAGAATTTGATGTCTTTGGTCATTTTACATCTGATTCCACAAATGATGTAAAATGGGATGATCAATGGGGACTGCAGGCCGATAAACTTCAAATGCTAGACGCTTGGGATATATCAACTGGAGCATCCTCTGTGATAGTCGGGAACATAGATTCTGGGGTTGATTTCCAACACGAAGATTTAGTAGGCAATATTTGGCAAAATCTAGGTGAGGATGCTGACAATGATAACAGCGTATTAGTGTATGTAAATGGTGAATGGCAATTTGACCCGGGAGATATCAATGGGGTGGATGATGATTCAAATGGAAAAGTTGATGATCTCGTTGGATGAAATTTCAAATACAATACGAACGATCCCACACCACTTTCTGGAGACACGAAACCGTACCATGGGACTGCTGTCGGCGTAATAATTGCAGGCCGTACTAATAATTCGATTGGAATTGCGGGTATAGCCGGAGGGTGGAATACCAGTGCTGTCCTTGGGAGCTCTTACGGATCAAATCTATCTGTTGTCGCACCTGGGTATCCGAATTCAATCTGGACAACGGACACAAGCACAACGCATGATGGTTACAGGGAATTTGGAGCAACTTCTGCGGCCGCTCCACACGTGACAGGAGTTGTCGCGCTTCTCAGATCTGAATATCCCGAACTATCAGCTTTAGAGATTAAAGAAATAATAGAATTTTCCGCTGATAGAGTAGCTGGCATGGGAGATTCAAACTTTCATAATGAATACGGGTATGGGCGTCTTAATGCTTTCAATGCATTGTCATATACTACATTCCTTGGAATTGCCCCTGATGCTCCTCAGGGTCTAAGAGTAAAACCATCAAGTCGTCCTCCATCTCACCCAAGACTAGACTGAGTTGCCAATACTGAACCAGATTTAGCAGGGTATAAAATTGAACGGAGAGAGGGCTTGAATGGAAGCTGGACCCCTCCAAGTGGCGGAAACATCCCAGCTACAACAACTACATTCATTGACAATGAGCTGTTTATATTATCTTCAAATCCAGACCGGGTTTATTATAGAATAAGGGCATTCGACCTGGAGGGATTGAATTCTACTTACAGTAGTGTTGTTGATATATACTATAATTCGTTTCCGAAAATTACAATTAATCCAGGAAAAGCTATAACAATTCCAACTTCTTACTTCTTAATGGATAATTTCCCCAATCCCTTCAACCCCAGCACAACAATCAGATATGGATTACCTGAAGACTCTAATGTCTCTCTGGTGATCTATGATCTTGGAGGCAATGTTGTTCGAACTCTTGAGTCGGGAATGAATGCACCTGGTTGGTATGAACATGAGTGGAACGGTCTCACCATTGATGGTAGAACCATTAGCACGGGTATCTATTTTGCTCGCATTGTTGCTGGAGATTACAGTAAGACCATCAAGATGTTATATATGAAGTAAAATCAACTTAAGCCTTTATACACAAGCCTCTGGCCACAAAACCAGGGGCTTTTTCTGTTGTGGTCACCTTGCTTCTAACCTGTTGAAACTCACCCAGCTACACCTCCAATGAGGAATATTCTGTGGATTTAAAGGTTTTTGATCACCTTACGGATAGCGTTTCCAATATGATCAATGCCGG
>JAOZSM010000076.1 GCA_029939675.1 Fidelibacterota bacterium | reverse complement strand
GGTAAAAAGAATTGAGTTACATCCAATAGTAGGAGTGCCTAAATTTAATTATGAGTAAAAAAGAAAAATCATTTGAAGACCTGATGGGTGAACTGGAAGGTCTTGTTGGAAAATTGGAGGGGGAGAGTCTCAGTTTGGACGACGCAATTCAACATAATGAAGCGGCTCTTCAGCTGATCAAATTGTGTCGGGAACGCCTGGATTCTGCCAGACAAAAAATTGATAAACTTGTTCAATCACCTGCGGGTGACTGGCAAAAGCAATCATTGGACTAAATATTGAACCTACGGGTGAATCTATGAAATTTGCTATTTGGGGCTTCCAAAGTGATGCTGAGATATCCAGGCATGTCACCGAAATTCTTGAGTCGCTTATCCGCGAGGGACATCAACTTTACCTGCTTGACAGCTTTGCTGAGCTGTTGGGAGTTGACAATCCAGATGTTAATGTCATCTCTGAAAACGAAATTCCAAGCGATACTGATTTTATCAT
The DNA here is from genome assembly GCA_029939675.1 of Fidelibacterota bacterium. Taxonomy (GTDB): domain Bacteria; phylum Fidelibacterota; class UBA8477; order UBA8477; family JABMPR01; genus JABMPR01. The sequence goes on along the minus strand of JAOZSM010000076.1, from coordinate 12,828 downwards.
TTCTATCGGTGGCGATGGAACTCTGTTGTCTGCCGCTCAGGCTGTCATGCGAACTCCTATCCCAATTCTGGGTATAAATTTAGGGAGTCTGGGCTTTTTGACCAGCCTTGAACGTGATTGGCGCTCGGGTTTAACAGAAATTATTAAGGGTCGTTATCATATTGAGGAACGCATGGTGCTTAACTGTCGTCTCGAGTTCCCGGATGGTAGTGAAGAAACCCTGTGGGCCCTGAATGATGTGGTTATTGAGCGGGCTGATATCTTTAATCTGCTGTCGCTGGAAGTCCGGGTGGGCGATGAATTACTTAATCGCTATCTGTCTGACGGTTTGATAATGTCAACACCCACTGGGTCTACCGCCTACGCACTTTCTGCCGGGGGGCCAATTATTGATCCAAGTCTTGATGCTATTCTCATTACCCCCATTTCGGCCCATACGCTTTCAGTTCGGCCAGTAGTCTTAACCGGGGAAGAGAATATTTATCTTAAATTATCAAAACCGGATAGTCATGCCCATTTGCATATAGATGGTAAGAATACCAGACAGATCGATTCCAGCTTGAGAATTCGGATTAGACCCAGTGCTTATAGGATTCAATTGGTGGTAACACCGGAGAATACTTTCTACGAGAAACTACGTAAGAAGCTCCATTGGGGACAACGCTCCAGCTGATGGGGCATGCTGTATTGTGTTCGCAATAATACCAATTGCACCTCAAACTTGCGCTAAATTTCTGCATCTTTTCCCGTTCTAGCGCACTTAAAATTATCACCATAGCTATCGCTATGCTTCTAATTTGAAGCTTCTATAACGAAAAAATATTTTGAATTTATAACGCAAGTTTGAAGTACAACTGGTATAAGTCGGGCCAGGTAATTGGCTCCACTTTTTTTAGCTGCGGATAAATAAATTTTTTAAAACATAACCAGCAACATCAGGGTTTTCTTTTAGTCGACGACTGGAATATGCATACCATTGGCTCCCAAAGGGGACATAGATCCGGACCTGATGTCCACATTGTAACAATTCTTGCAAACGCTTCATAATGGGAACCCCCAGTAGCGATTGAAATTCATACTTATCCGGGGATATCCCCAATTCTGCGATCAATTTAAGAGACTCATCCAAGAGGTAAGTATCATGTGTAGCGATGCCCACATAGGCACCCTGGGTCAACATCTCACGAATCAGGGTTAAGAAATTTTCGCGGATTTCTTGCTTATCTTGAAAAGCCACATCAGGGGATTCCTTATAAATTCCCTTACAGATTCGCAGATTGCCATTACTGGCTGCTATGGCCTGGACGTCTGCCACACTGCGCTTCATATAGGATTGGATCACTGTTCCCAGTGCGGGGTGGTCTTTCCGCAGGCGGTCATAGATCTGAATTGTTTCAGTTGTATAGGGGGAATCTTCCATGTCAATCCGAATGAAAACGCCTGATTCATGTGCTCTGGTAACAATGCGACTAATATTATCAAACGCCAATTCAGCCGAAAGACCCAAGCCCAGGGCTGTTGGTTTCAAAGAAATATTCTTTTCGATACCACCTTCAACCACACTTGCTATGAGGCTTAAATATTGCTCTCGCTCGGCATTGGCCTGAGCTTCGCTTGAAACTGATTCGCCCAGGATATCCATGGTTGTCAAGAAGCCCTGGCTCTGCAGCTCTTGACACATTTTGATGGCTGACGGAACATCTTCACCAGCGATATAACGTTTTGAGATAATTTTGACAATGGCTCGGGGAGCTAGGGGCATGAGGGCAACGACAAGTTTATTGAACACATAACCTCCTTGTTATTAAGGTCTTAGAATGGCATCATGTCAATTCAGCGTAGTGGACGCTGATAGTACTCAAAGACTTTGCCAGTATCATGCCAATTGGGGTATTTTTGAAGCACACGGGTGTGTAAAGAAAATTGTTGTGAAATCCCTTCCCGGACGTGACCCGAGACATATAGATAACCACGCTTTTTTAGCCAGTTGATATAGACGCGTTTGAGCATCTTGGCGTAACCGCGGTTCTGGTGTTTTTCATCAAAGATAAACGCATAAGTGTAAATGGTTTCGTGTTCACCCAGGGTTGGATCAACAGCAGCCCAACTCTCATCCTGAAAATTTTCCAGAGGAACACCCACCAAGAAACCGATAAGCTCATTTCGTAAGACCCCCACGAAGGGCAGGGTGTGTGGGTGGTTAAAATATTTCCAGACGGTTTTTTTAGTAAACGCAGTATTAGCACCAAAAGGTTTGATCAAACCCTGGGATATAGCAATGATCCGCTCGGCATCCTTTGCTGACAGAGCCTCAATCAACTTAATCTGAAAATTCAAAGTGGCTGCAATCAGTTTGAACTCTGAGCGAGCAGGGGTTTTTATGGGAGGCTTAAAAAATTCCAATTGAGGCATGCATCCAAGTTTAAATCTCAGCCCTTCCTTTGCCAATTCTTTTTAGCCCTAATAATTACGTTGATCTACAGCCATGGGAGGAACTGAGACTGTCTCAAATAATGTGACTGCAACAGTCCTCCCGCAAGGTTATTATTTCCACATGCTCAGGTACCGTGAGTTGCGCGAATGACTTAGCCAGACTAAATCTTTGGGTCTCTTTGTGGGTGAACATTACGGTACATTTCTACACTCTGCGAGAGCTAAACTAAGACTGCAATGCTATCGAGTTTTTAGTTGAATTGCCTCAGGGCCGTCCTAATTTGAAAATTGGTAAATGAGAACTGATTGAATTAAAAGGTAAACCTGAATATATGTTAGAAATGATCATGTTGGGCAGCGGTAGCAGTGGCAATGCTTGTATAGTCAAAAATGCGGACTCCATGATCCTGATTGATGCTGGATTCAGCGGTGCTGAGATCAAGAGAAGAATGCAGTTGGTTGGTTGTGAGCCAGATGACCTTGAGGCTTGTCTCATCACCCACGAACATGGTGATCACATCAAAGGTGCCAGCATTATATCCAGACGTCATAAGGTTCAATTGCTCATGCATCCTGCAACTAAACGGGCCGGACATAAGAAATTCAATGGCGCAGAACGGATGCGTCACTTTGAAATGAAGGAGGTTATGGAGCTGGGATCCCTAAGGGTAACCAGTGTACCGACCCTGCATGATTCTGCTTCCTCTACTGGATTTCTAATTGAAAGCGGTGGGGCTAGCTTAGGATACCTGACCGACCTTGGCGCTGTCACAGAGGATAACTTTTTAATGATGCGCAATGTAGATTTCCTGGTTATGGAAGCTAATCACGATCGGGACATGCTCTGGAATGGTCCTTATCCACCACATTTAAAAGCGCGGGTGGATAGTCGGGTTGGTCACCTCTCAAATCATGATAGTGCTGAATTTATTGCATTGCTGGCGCAACTGGGTAAGCTTAACGGCGTCATGCTAGCCCATTTAAGTGAGAAAAATAACGATCCTGAGTTGGCACTGTCAACAGTGCGTCAACGCCAGGAACGTGATCTTGAAATATTCCTGGCCCGCCAGGATCAACCATCAAAACCGATAGAAGTGGAGACAAAATGAAACACACATTTATTATGCGAAGCCTGCTGGCCGTACTTGTTTTAGCAGTAATGTTTAGCTGTAGTAAGGAAGAAAAAGTGCCAGCCGATGAATACATCAAGATGGAAACATCCCTGGGTACTATTTATATAGATTTGTTTGAAGCTGAAACCCCCCTGCATGCCGCAAATTATAAAAAATTAGCTGAAGATGGATCTCTGGAAGGGATTTATTTCCACCGTGTCATTCCGGGTTTTGTGGTTCAAGGTGGTGATCCATTAACTCGCGATAACAATACGCGTCAGGATGATGGAACAGGTAGTATCGGTGAGCGGATTCCCGCTGAAATTGGTCAGCCCCACCTGAGAGGTGCTCTGGGAGCAGCTCGTGATAACAATCCTGAGAAAAAATCAAACGGTAGTCAGTTCTATTTTTGTCTGGCTCGCTTAGGTCAGTTAGATGGAAATTATACTGTATTCGGTACAGTCGTCGATGGTATGGACGTGGTGGACAAGATTGCTGCTTTGGAGCGTGACCCGCGGGATAACCCTCTGGAATCAGTGATCATCCAGAAAACCAGTATGATTTCATCAGAAGATATCCCCGAAAAATAGAGCATGTCTCGACCTCGTTTTGGCCTGGCTCTAGGTGGAGGGGGTGCCCGGGGGTTTGCCCACATTGGTGTACTTCAACGGCTTGAAGATCTGGGTGTTCACCTGGACGTCATCACTGGCACTAGTATGGGGGCTTTGGTTGCGGCAGCATACATCAAGACTGGTAGTGCTGCTGCTGCTTTGGAGGAGCTCAACCAACTGGTTGAGAGTAAGGCATTCAAAAAACTGGGTATGCACCTTATTAATGTAAAAGGTCGCGGGGGCGAATCATTCTGGCACCAGGTCTCTTCAGCTATCCAGGATAGGATCATCATTAATCTGGCCCACTCCAAACTTGGTCTGGTTCGAGAAGATAGAATTATAGAGGCCATGGAGCTGATTATTACTGAAGATAAATGGACTGATTCTGGTACAGCTCTGGGGATTGTTGCTACAGACCTATATCATGGTGATGATGTATATTTCACTGAGGGGGCTCTTTTACCAGCAGTGATGGCCTCGATTGCTATTCCAGGATTCCTCCCACCGGTTCAAATTGCTGGTAAAACTCTGGTAGACGGTGGCGTCTCTCAGCAGGTTCCCATTCGTCTTGCTCGAGAGATGGGAGCTGATTTTGTATTAGCGGTGGATGTGGGACAGGATGTGGAACCATTATCCGATATGGATAATGCCATGGCTATCATGAGTCAGAGTGAAAATATCCGTTCTTGTCATTATCGTGACATGTTGAACCGCGAGGCTGATGTACTTTTACTTCCGGAAATGCCAGGTGTGCATTGGTCAGCATATGACCAGCGAGAGACTTTTATTGATTTAGGGTTTCAGGCTTTTGAAAGACAACGTGTAACTCTGGAGGAAGCCTGGTATCGAAAGAAGCATCCTCTGGGAGGGTGGCTTAAAAGTCTCTTTTGAGATACACTGCAATAATATGAAGGATAAAGGATCGATTTAACCATGCGCAACTCAATAAAAATCATGCTGATTATTTTAACTGTTATCATGTCGACCAGTCTGATGGGGCAACAGTTCAATGATGATATTCTCTCAGTTGAACTCCTTAGTAATCGAGATGCCGCCGTTGCTGGTGAACAACTTGATGTCGCCTTAATAATTGATATTCAGCATCCCTGGCATGTGTATGCGCCTGTGGGGAATGATGATTTCACCATTCCTGTTTCACCAGAAATATTTGTGGAGGGGCAGCCCTTTTCTGTATTGGATTGGCAGTTTCCAGAAGCTGAGAAGATTGCAGTAGCTGGGGTTAAGGAACCTGCAGCCGTATATGGCGATCGATTGATCGTGCGAACGGTACTAACCATAGACCAGTCAGTTGTTGAATCTTTGCCGATCAAGGGAGAAGTCTACTACCAGGCCTGTGATGATGCTCAGTGTCTCATACCGGCCACTGTTAATTTTTCTTTGACTCTGCCAGTGGTGAGTGATGCAAGTGCAAGTAAGCCAATTAACGCTGAATTCTTCAGGGTTGCCCAGGTTGAAGCACCTGAAGCAGCAGTTATAGCTGAAGACCAGGAAGATGATGATATTTCCGGTTTGGTCGATCAGTATGGGATGATCCTAACTTTTGCCATCATTTTCTTTGGTGGTTTGGCCTTAAATTTAACCCCCTGTGTTTATCCTTTGATTCCCATCACCATCAGTTTTTTTGGTGGGACCGGAGCCAGCAAAGGTAAAACATTCTGGATGGCTTTGGCCTACGTTTTGGGTATTGCAGTTACATACTCCATTCTGGGGGTGGTAGCAGCCCTGGGTGGGGGACTGTTTGGAGCTTTACTCACTAATCCAATTGTATTGATCAGTATTGCCGCAATTCTGGTGGGTCTTTCACTGTCCATGTTTGGTGTATATGAATTTAGACTACCTACGGGTTTGATGACTGCCGCCAGCCAATCAAAGGCCGGTGTTTTCGGTTCCTTCTTTATGGGTTTGACCCTGGGAATTGTAGCCGCACCCTGTGTCGGACCATTTGTGATTGGATTGCTGACCTATGTCGCAGCTCAGCAGAATGTGGTTCTTGGATTTACAATGTTCTTTACTCTGGCCATGGGCTTGGGATTACCTTATCTGTTTCTGGCCATGTACTCAAGTAAGCTCTCATCTCTTCCTCGTTCTGGAACCTGGATGATAGGTGTTCGGGTAATCTTTGGTTTTGTACTGATTGCCATGGCGATTTACTTTTTGATGCCGTTACTGGGTATGTTTGGTAATCCAATTATGGCGGTTTTCCTCATCGGGTCAGGAGTTTACCTGATCATGTTTGATAAGAGTGGTGAAGGTAATCCTGGTTTCAACCGAATTAAACAGGGTCTGGCCATTTTGCTGATCATCATAGGTACCTGGATGGGAGTTCCTGAAGCTGAAAGTAGCGGTGCCGGAATCGACTGGACCCATCCTGCAACGCAAAGTGAACTGGATGAACTGCTGGCTGGCAGTAAGCCAGTGATGATCGATGTTTACGCAGACTGGTGTATTCCCTGTAAGGAAATGGATAAATTCACATTCCCTGATGCCGATGTGGTGGAATTGTCCAAGAAATTCACAGCCATTAAAATTGACATGACGCATCAAAATGGTGCTTTTGAGCAGGATTTGCTCAAGCTTTTCTCTATCAAAGGGGTTCCAACCTATATTTTCATGAAAAATGGTACCGAGCGAAGTGGCTTGCGTTCAGCTGGATTTGAGGGGGCTGAGGACTTTCTGAAACGCATGAAAAAAGCCCTGTAGCTTGATTTTAGATCCCTTTTTGAAATACAAAATTGGTGTTGTTCTATTGGAAAATAATCCAAAGTAAAAATATGATTAGAGCATTTAATTATTATTGGCTCTCCACAAGGGAGCTCCTAGATTAGCGGCTAGACCTTGAGGTGGGCATGCACAGATCTAAACTCCATATAATCATTTTATTAATCACCCTATTCGGTGGTCTCCTGGTATTTGGTCAGGATCCAGACGAGCTACATCCATATTGGATCTTTTTTCAAGATAAAGAGATGCCGGATTCAGAGTATTTTGATCCTGCCGATTATGATTTTTCACACCTGAGTGAGCGGGCTCTGGCACGTAGAGCTTTGCGGGGTACTGTTACAGGCCCCAATTATCGGGATCTGCAAATTCCTCAGGGTTATATCGATGAGATCTTAGGACCAGAGGTTGAGCTGAGGGTGGTCAGTCGGTGGTTAAACGCAGTCTCCATTCTTGCCACAGAAAGTTATATCGATGGTCTTTCAGGTAACACCGCCATCAAGAGAACCAAACGGATTCATAAAGTTTCCAAAAAACTGGTTAAAAGTATTTCACGTGAGACTGAGCAACAGCAGGTGGATCACGAGGATTATGGCAACAGTTACGATCAGATCAATCAGATAAATGCCATAGCAGCCCATGATGCTGGCTATACTGGCACAGATATTTGGCTACTTATGCTTGATACTGGCTATTACACCGATCACATTGCTTTTCAAACAGAACGGATTGTGGCTGAATATGATTTTATTCAGAGTGACTCAATTACGCAAAACCAGACAGGTGATGCTGTAGGTCAGCATAATCACGGAACTATGACAGCTTCAGCTGCCGGCGGATTTGTGGAGAATACCCTGCGCGGTGTGGCTTATGAGTGTAAGTTCTTGTTGGCCAAGACCGAGATTCTGGATCAGGAGATCCAGATGGAAGAAGATTATTACGTTGCTGGCCTGGAGTGGGGAGAAGCCTTAGGGGCTGATGTTGTCTCCAGCTCACTGGGCTATCTGGACTGGTACACCTACGAAGATTTGGATGGTGAAACAGCCATCACAACCAATGCGGTTGACTATGCAGTTAGTTTAGGTATGGTCTGTGTGACGGCCGCCGGTAATGAAGGTAATGATCCCTGGTTCTACATGATTGCACCTGCAGATGCTGATTCGGTAATCTCAGTTGGTGCTGTGGATATTTCAAATACGATTGCCAGCTTCAGCTCTCACGGTCCCACCTACGATGGTCGGGTTAAACCGGAAGTGGTAGCTCGGGGTGTGGGCACCTTTGTAGCTGGGACTAATTCACCTGAATCATTCACCACAGCCAATGGAACCAGCTTATCTACGCCGTTGGTGGCAGGTGCTGCAGCTCTCATTCTTGAGGCTCGGCCAAACTGGACTCCCATGATGGTTCGCGAAGCCATGATGATGACAGCTGATGGAAGCACTGCACCTAATAATACCCGTGGGTTTGGATTGTTGGATGTCATGGCAGCTATTGATTATAATTTCGGGATTGTTCCCGGAGATGTGACTGAAGATGGTCTGCTGAATGTAACGGATGCTGTCCTGCTGCTGGAGTGGGTGTTGAATGATACTGAAATATCAGAGGTCCAGTTTAATGTGGGCGATATCAACGATGATAACCAGGTGAACATTCTGGATATTGTAGTCCTGGTAGAGTGGATTCTAACCCTCTAAATAGATTTTGCCCTAGAATTGAAAGCCTCCCAGTGAGGCTTTTTTTATTGCGGGTGATTGTGAAAGTAGTAATATGAATCCAATGGAACCACCTGAACTATCACCTCTGATCATTGACGGCCCACCCTGGGAAAAAAAACATGAGATCGGTTTTTTTGTTGGTTTTATAGAGACAGTTAAAGCCTTTATGGTTCGTCCGGCAAATGCCTTTAGTGTCATGCGGCGTAATGCTCCAATCGGTGATGCCCTGGTTTATACAGTAGCTATTCAGGTTTTCACATTTTTGTGGATGTTCGCAGTTACTGACGCGACGCCAGAGATGTTACTCCCCCAGAATCCCGAGCTGTTGGAGATGCTTCAATTACCGGATAATATTTCTCAGATCATGATTCTGATCTATCCTGTATCCATTGTGCTTCTGCAATTTGTTTCAGCCTATTCCGTGCATCTTACCCTGAAATGGCGTGGCTTACAAACCTACGATTTTGCCCTTATTTTTCGCATTTTTGCGTACGCCAGTGGTACTGGTGCAATTCTGATGCTGATTCCAGCACTGGGAGGCATTTTGTCATTGATGATGACTATTTATTTAAGCTATACAGGCTTGCGAACAATTTATGGATTTCAGGTAAACTCATTCATCATAACGGCTTTACTGGCCCTGTTGGTTTCAATCGGGTTATACATTATTCTGCTGTTTAGTATTACGGTGATCCTCATAGTCTTTTCTTTTCTGTTTTAATTTCCAGACAGTCTTCATCAGCTGTCATTATATGACGATCCCCCAAAAAGTTATTGAGAAAGCATAGAATGAACCCTAAGTACATTAAACACAGTCAGATATCGCAAATATGTCTAAACTCATAAATATCAATACTCTGCCTGCCTGCGCGGAGACCGGCTTCGGCATCTGAGATCTCTGCCTGCCAGGCGAAGCTCGCAGACTGGCGAGAGAGACTCTTTGCGAGGGCGTCATTTTATAGAGGTCTTGACTTTAAGCACGATAATCAGGGAACCATCATTGCGATCTATCGTTATACTTTATGCCGAAAGGGGTAGCACATGTTGACATTATCACCGTTAAAACCTAAATTCCTGCCACTTATGCTAGGAAAAGGAAAAAAAGTATTTGTCCTGATTGCCGGAATTCTGCTGTTGCAATCCTGTTATACCCTTTTACATCCACCAGAAACCCTGCCCCAAACAGTTACTACTGTTGTTACTGAGCAAGCCATGGCAAGCTCCCTGGGGGGAACCGGTTTGTATGGATGGGATCCCTATTGGGAACCAGCCCTGCCTTTTACCAGCTATCATCGCGGTTATGGATCGTCTTATTACAGCCCCTATAACTATTACGATTATCAAGATCCCTACTATGCACCGGTTTACATCGTCGGTGAAACATCTGATCCTGCCCCTGCCCGTCAATTTGGTCGTGATGATCAACTGGGCGGAGCCAGAAACCGGCAGTTAAATGGTGCTGCAACGGCCTCCAGTTCTGACAATGATCAAGGAGGAAAGCGCACAGCTATAGGCATGTCCGCAGCAGCCCCTGTATCCCAGGCACCTGTTAAAAACCCCATTATAAAATCACCACCAACCCAAAAGACATCTCCCATAAGTAATCGGGAAGTCGTTAGACCTGGTCGAACGGTCAAGCCCATTCAGAAGGAAAAGATCAAACCCGGTCGAACGGTCAAACCCATTAAAAGCAAAAAGATCAAGCCATCCCAAAAGAATAAAGACAAAAGTGACTCTGATCAATCGTCACCCAAAAAACGCGTTAGAACCCGGAAGTAAATTCTCATGAAAAATAGAATTGGATTTATCATCCTGCTTCTGTGGGCTGGAAATCTCCTGGCTCAAAATTACCTGGATGTAATCAGACCTTTTCAGGGAATGCGTGGCAGATCTGGAGCGGAAAGCGGGATCGTACCCGCCGCTATGGCTGCCAGTAATGCTATGCTTGGGAATCCGGCATTGCTCAGTTACACCGAGCAGGCTTTCGTTTCAGCAGATCTAAGCTTTGACCAGATATCTGGAACCAGCATCTTTAATTCAAGCATCTGGGAAAATACTCTGGATCAGGGACTCAACTTTAACAGTCTGACCTATATTTACCCCGTCCATGTCTATCGGGGCGCCTGGGTTTGGGGTTTTAATCTGCAACCCGTAAACTCGTTTGCCAGAACCAGTCAATTCAGTGACTATGATCCGGATAATGATTTCTATTATTATCATCAGCAACAAGAATCAGGTTCTTTATATGCCCTCACTGCCGGGACGTCATTCCTGGCCACCATGAATACCAGTCTGGGGATGGCTATCAGTTACCTGAGGGGCGAAAATTCTTTCCGTAAGGTATATTCTGAAACGGACCCAGACGATATTTACACCTTTGACCATTTTGTAGATAGCCTGCATTTTTCCCCAAAATATCGGGGAATTGGTGGCAGACTAGGTCTAGCAAGCGAGCTTTCTGAGGCCGTGAAATTGGGTGTGTCCATCGAATTCCCTTCATGGGTTTCGGTTAGCGAATCTTCCAGTAGAGACTCCATTGAGTGGTTTGATGATGGGGCAAAAGAAATTCTTTCCCATGAAACCTGGGCTAATCTGGAATATGCCGTATGGGGACCCTGGCGTTTGGGACTTGGGTTGGGATTCACAGCAACTCCACTGGAAGCCAGCGTGAATTACCGATTTCACAGCTATCGAACCAGCTCTCTTACCGGTGATTTATTTAATCCTGGTGATGGGAGCAGTCTGGAAAGCCTGGTTGATGAGCAGATCAGTGATAATGTCCGGAATGTGCATGAATTTTCTGCTTCTCTGCTCTGGTCCATGGCGCCCCTGGAACTGTCCTTTGGAGCCTCGCTTATGAATGACCCACTCAACTATCATTTTGAAAATATTTTGCATATGGATATGGGCGTTGGTTATCAACTTAGATCAGGTCTTGGGCTAACGTTGGCTGTCCGGAATGAACAGTGGCAGAGTGACCTGAATCATATCTTGGAGAGTGGGGCAGATCGGTCTGTTGCAGTTGATAATAACTTTACTAAATTTCAATTTGGTATTAAGTATATTTTATAATTTCTGTTTTAGCATGAGATCATGCAGTATAGGAAGTGCTTGTTTTGATCTCAAAGGAAGAAGACATTATTAAACACATAAGAGTACGGTTTTGAGATGAAAAAAATAGCAGTGCTGATTCTGATGAGTATGGTAGGGATCGGGTTTGGTCAGCAAACCTGGGATACAGGTAACATTAACTTTAATTATGGTTCACCCTTCCCCAATCAAAATGTTGATTATTCAGGTGGCTTTTTATCCAGCAATATCCCATCCCAGGGTGTTGGAGGTTTTGAGGTCAGTCAGGGTGACACGAATTTTTTATCTCTGGTAGCTTACGATATCCATGTGACTGATGGGGATACGCTAGCCGATATTTTTACGATCATTATTCAGGATTCGGCCGAAATAGTCCCCGGATATTATATAGTCGGAGTTGATGCAGAATCGATTAAAGGCTTCATCTGGATGCAGGATGTTGATCCTGAAATAGTAGCTGGTCTCATTGATACATCATTCAGCCTGGATTCACTTAATGTTCTGAATCCCTACATCTCACTTACAGGTCAAATAGAGCTCACCGAAATAAGTGAAGCAACAATTGCAGGGAATTTTGCAGGAGCCATGATGAGCACAAGTGGCGATTTTATCGTGGTCGCTGATGGCTCTTTTTCAATCTCCAATAACCTGCCGGCTTTGACCTTTAACCAGGGGACTCTGAATGTCACGACGGATACTGCATCCCAGTTGATCGAGGGTGAGTTAAATCCAATCCAAAGTAATCAGGGGGTTGGAGGTATTGAGAGTCAACAGGGTGATACATTAACAACCAGCTTATTTGCCTATGTTCCCCAGGATGATGGGTCATTATCAATCTATGGTATCGTTTTCAGAGAGCTGTCCGGGAACTATCCAGAGCCGGGAAACGACCTTGCCTTTACTATCGGGAATATGCCTGATGAATTGCCCATGGCCCTACCCTATGTCCTGCATAATGCGTCATTTGAACAACTTATGCAGTTGTTGGGTTCCAATACTCTTCCCGGGTATGGAGAATTTGAAAATCTTTACCTGCCAGCTTTCACCAGTGTGGCTACCCTGGGATATAATCTAGATCAATCTGCTTTTGCTTCCTTTTTTGCAGTACCCATGGCAAATACCTCAGGT
>JAOZSM010000282.1:1682-3586 GCA_029939675.1 Fidelibacterota bacterium | reverse complement strand
GAAGCCTCGTAGTGGAGCTGCAGGTTCTGGCTAAAAGCCATTGAACTGATCACCAGGATACTTGCGATCATTTTATGAAACATTGGAATCTCCTAGTTCAAATTGTGAGTCATACCAATTATACAATTTTTACTTCGTAGTGCGCGTTCCATATGATGGTTGCTTATTGTTGGGTTTCGTCTTTGCGAGTCCCGTAGGGACGTGGCAATCTCCTTTTTAGCTGGGGGCTCTGAGATCGCCGCGCTCTGCTTGCGAAGACACTTAACGCACATTCTGAAGTACAATTGGTATCATATCTTGCGAATAAACCGATCTGGCTCAGTGGGATCCTCAGTGAATTTCATGCGCTGAAGATAACGTTGGTGAACCGGTGTGCTGCAATGGGTAATATAGGTGTGAAAGCCCTTCTCCTGCATCATCTCACGAAATTCCCGAAAAAAGTAGCGGGCTGATTCAAAGTCCCGATACATGGGTATCTCATAATCCAGGTGAATACAAATAATCCCATTTTCCTGGTGCTCATAGATAAACAAGCCCACGGGAACCACATTTCTGGAGATAAAAATAGCACGATACTGGCGCAGATTTTCAATATTTACATCTGGAAAATGTTTGCGGATATCCTGGATATAAAATTCAATAAAGCGCGGCAGAAAAATACTGGTGTCCCAGGAAATGGGTATCAAATGAAACTGATCACGGGTCAATACAATCCGGACCAGGTAATAGATATTGATGCCCACAATGAAAGCATTGACGATCATTACAGGATAAAGCCTTAGCACAAGGCCGTATACTGTGAAGGCAATTGCTCCAATAAGATTGATCCAGCGTAATCGCTTGATATTGGTCATGGTCAGCGATATGGCAACCACTATCGATGCCACATACCCCAGCCATTCTGTCCATTCAATTGTCATAGAAGGGTTAAGCTCCCAGTTGCGCCATCCAGCTTTACGGTTGCCCCCAGCGGCAGGCTCATTTTTCGCATGTTGTGGCCATAAGCCACGTTGGTAATGATGGGGAAATCAACATCACCAATAATATCAGTAACCAATTCTGTCAGGCTGAAATCATCTTCATCTGCATTTTCCCAGGTATCTATGAATTGTCCCAGCATCAGGCCTTTGATCCGGTCTTCTCCATGAAAAAAGCCAGCCATTTTGAACTGACTCAACATCCGATCTACGTGTTGGACATTTTCCCCAATATCCTCCAGGACCATGATACCACCAGCAACATCCGGAAAATAGGGAGTGCCCATGAGGTTGTTAAAAAGAGAGAGGCAGCCACCTACCAGAGGACCAGTTCCGGTCCCTTCTGAAAAGGTCTTAAAAGGAATATCAGCTGGATTCTGGAGCACCTGTCCGGTAAATGGTTTGCTCACCAGATCCCAGAAACAAGCTTCGGTATAAGGATCAATACCACCTTCGGCAGCCATTTCTACGGCAGCCATAACACCGGAGATAGTAACCAGTCCAGTTTCAATGCCCAGAGCACACTGTAGAGCGGTGATGTCAGAATATCCGGCAAAAAACTTGGGGTGATTGGCGATCAATTCATAATCCAGATCATCCAGATAACGGGGGGTGCCGTAGCCACCGCGACTGCACATGATCATATCCACTTCATCATCGGCAAAAGCCCAGTGGAGGTCGGCCAATTGTTCAGGACCATGACCAGAAAGATATTTATGCTTACCCCAGAGGTTGGGACCTTCCTTGACTTTAAAACCTTTGGCTTTGAGATAGGCAATTCCCCGTTTCAGCTTTTCCGGTTTAGGGGCTGATGCAGGTGAAATAACGGCAATGGTTGCGCCTGGCTGGATGGGATCAGGTATGATCATTTAATTTCCTTTTCGATAAAGAGGGACATTCTGTCAAAAGTGCCACTTTGATGAGATT
>JAOZSM010000282.1:0-1582 GCA_029939675.1 Fidelibacterota bacterium | reverse complement strand
CATTAATCTTGAATGATATCATGGTGATCAAACAGGACTACGCGTTGAACCATTTTTCCCTGACCGTTGAACTCCTCCAGGATTGTCCGATTCTCAGCATCGATATATTTATAACGACGTTCTGTGAGGACAATTCCTTTCAGGTCATCGCGCATGATCTCTTTTTCCTTACGGCGGTCATCCCGATAGCTGGTTATTCTGGAGCAGATGGTTTGGCCACGGACTCCGATGATAAAGTAGCCAGTTTCACGACCGTACCTGTTGTACTCCCGGCGAATCATAAAATTTGAATTAGAGGGCGAGAAGGTGGGGCCAAAAATTGTTCTAAAGAGGGCCATCTCACTGGGATCATTTTTGAAAATATTCTCTTCCTTGAGCTGGCCATGACTATAATAGGTCTTCTGGACAATATGGTTTCCATACTGGTCATATTCGTTTTCAACATGATCCTGCAGGGTATTATTCGCATTATAGTGTTTCAGAAAAACTGGTTTGTCTGCGACAAATTTAACCTGGGTATGCTGCTTGTCTTTCATGGAATCCCGGGGAGCAAATACGGCGGTCCCCGGCTTACCCCAGCCCACATAATAACGGATGATTTCCTGTGCTGAAGCACTGGTGATAAACAGGATGATAATGAGTCTGGTGAGCTGTTTCATGTTGGCTTAAAAAGTACTCCTCGGGGTGAGAATAAAAAGTGATTTAAGGTTGGATTGTCCGGGGTGGAAACTTTTGGCCGCGGATTTACGCGGATTTGCACGGATTAAATTTATTGGGGTGGTTGGTGGTGTAGTGGGGGTTATTGCCGGGGTGGGTAGAGAAGTGGGTTGATAATAAAACCTGTTTGACGCGCTTCGCTCGTTGAAAACAGGTTTTAAAATGAAAATGGCACCCGGAAGCGAGTGCCATTTTAATAAGGTGTAGTTTGTGGCTGATGCTTAGCGGAGCAGGGTCACCTTGCGGGTGAGGTTTTGTTCACCGGCCTGGATGCGCACCAGGTAGATACCGGATGATACGGCTGAGCCGGATAGATCAGTTCCATTCCAGTCCAGAGTATAGTCCTGACCAGCGGGATGACTGGCTTGGCTATGATTCCAGACCAACTCACCCTTCATGCTGTAGATGCTGATATTCAGGTCTGAAACTTCAGACAGGTCATAGGACAGGGTGGTACTGGGATTGAAGGGGTTGGGATACAATCCGGTGAGTTCAAAGACACTTGGACGCAGTGTTTCATCCGGCGTTATATAAGTGATTTCCTGAATCAGGCGGGTATGGTCCGTGCGTTTGCCGGAATAATCCACATCGGATAATTGATAGGAATAACTCACACCATTTTCAACCCGGGCATCCATAAAGGAATACTGTGTTGCTCTCGGCGTAGATCCCTGGCCGATTAAAGCGCTAGTGTTGGTGAAGGAAGCCAACTCACTCCAACGCTTTCCCGTCGTTTTACGAGAAATAATAAAGCCCTGGTTCTCGATCTCAGAATCGGTAGTCCAGGTCAGTTCAACACCACGATTTGTGGAGCAAATATTAAAATAAGATAGCTCAACTGCACGGGATTGGTCATACGAACCAG
>JAOZSM010000075.1 GCA_029939675.1 Fidelibacterota bacterium | reverse complement strand
ATTGCGTCTCTACAACCCTTTTGCAAATAAATCATATATGATTCTTGACCCATCCAACCCCAACTGGACCAACTGGAAATGGCAGCACGCCAACAGCTGCAAGGATTTTGACACCTTGCAGGATTGGCTGCACAGCACCGGTCACTCCCCTGCAGTTATACCTCATCAATTCAACGAGCTGATCTCCAGCTATAGAATGGGGATCACCCCCTATTACTTTCGGTTGATTCAACACTTTAATGATTCTGACCCTATTTTCAGACAGATCATTCCAGCTCCGGAAGAATTGACTGTGAGCCCTGAAGAGCTCGAGGACCCTATTGGAGACGAAAACCCGGAACGCGGGTCACGACCATTGTCAGCCCTTATTCATCGTTATCCCAACCGGGTCCTGCTGTTGCCAACGGCCCAGTGTGCGGTGTACTGTCGCTTCTGTTTCCGAAAACGTCTGGTAGGCGATAGCGCCCACAACGCCCGTGAGGAAGATCTGCAGGCAGCTTATGACTATATTTACCAACATCCCGAGATCGAGGAGGTCATCCTCACTGGCGGCGACCCGCTCACCCTTGGCGATAGATCACTCCAACAAATCCTGGGAAAATTGGCAAGCATCAATCATCTGCGCCTGATCCGCATCCACACCCGGCTGCCTGTCGTCAACCCCTTCAGACTCACCCCGGAATTGGGCAAGTTTATTGCGGAACTAAGTAAACCGGTCTGGATCTCAGCCCACTTCAATCATCCCAATGAAATCACCCCTGCTTCCATGCAGCAGATCAATGCCTGGGTTAAGCGAGGCATCCCCTTTCTCAATCAAACTGTGCTGCTAAGGGGCGTAAATGATTCCAGTGAAGCCTTGCGTGACCTCTTCATGGGGCTGCTCGAGATCAAGGTTAAACCCTATTATCTGCACCAGGCTGATCTGGTCCAGGGCACCGGACATCTCCGCGTTTCAATCCAGAAGGGATTAGCTATTCTCAAGGAACTACAGGGCGAAATTCCTGGCTACGCCCTACCCCACTATGTACTGGATCGCCCCGGCGGCCTGGGAAAAATCCCCCTCCAGAATCAATACTGAAAAATAAAAGTATAATTAGTGTCTGTCCATAAAGTCTTTTTTTGATGTTTTACTTGTTGTCTCTTGGTCGTCATCCCGAGCACTTCGGCTCCGCTCTGCACAGGCTCCGTCGAGGGGTAAGCAAGCCCACACTCATATCCGCGTTAATCCGCGAAGATCTGCGGCTAGGAACCCATCTTATGATCAGAAAAATTAAAGTAAGCTACATCACACGCCATTAAATGCACTTGACTCTCATTTGTCACACTTAAATTGGCAGACAAAAATAAATGGAGACAATTATGACAAAACGTTACCTGGTTTTACTCTTATCAATGATGCTTGGACTTTTTATGTGGTCCTGTAGTGATCCTGAAGAAGATGATACAACCCCACCCGAAGCACCTTCCAGCTTAACTTTTGATGCAAATCTCTCTGGAGATGGCCAAATCTATATGACCTGGGAAGCCCCTGCTGATGATGACGTTTTCAGTTATCACATTTATCGGGATGCCGGTACCGGGTCATTCAATGAAATCACAACAACTACAGACCTGTACTATCTGGACTCCGGTTTAGACTACACCATTGAGTACAGTTATAAAGTCACAGCAAAAGATGATAGTGAAAATGAAAGTCCTTTTTCGAATTCTATCAGTCTTATCCCTGTGAACCTCTACTCACCAGCCACACCGGCCAATCTGGAGATCACAGCCCATAACATCCCTGCTGAATATAGAACCGATGTGGAATTGACCTGGGATGCAAATACCGAGAATGATTTTTCACACTATAAGATCTATCGCTCCTCGCTCTCACCTCTTTTTGTTCCCGATGCTGCTTCACAAATTGATTCTATCACTGCTGTTTTCTATCTGGATGAGGATGTGGTTGTAGGAACTACCTACCACTACAAGATCGTAGCGTTTGATCTTGGAGGTAAATTTAGCGATCCTACCAATGTTCTGTCTGATACACCCCTGGCAGAACCCACCCTGATCTCCCCCATTGGCAATGAAATCACAACATCAACCACCCCAACCTTCCGTTGGACAAACGTTGACAACGCAATTAAGTATAAGATCATCGTGCGGACATCAGCCATCGCTGGAGATATCTGGGAGCTGGAATTAGCTGCCGAAAGTGGCACAGAAAATTCGGTAACCTATCCGACCTCTGCGACAGCACTTAATGCAAATCAGCAATATTTCTGGTTTATCTCAGCCTATTCTCAGGATAATGATGAGATCAATTCATACACCGCAGCCGATGCGTTCCGAACCCCCTAATACCCATATCTAATTTTCAATAAAAGAGGCTGTCTTCAAAGACAGCCTCTTTTATTATAAAAATATTCGTACCGTAGAGACAAGGCACGCCTTGTCTCCCTCTTGACCCCCCATTCACACATCACCACAAATACATTATCGCCCAATCACATTCCATTAACAGCAGCAATCCGCCTGGACAAACGATGACGTAATCCCTTACAAATCTGCGTAGATCTGACCAAAAAAGCCTAGACCTGGATTCCAGCCCCGGCAGAATTGGCTAACATCACCATAACTGCCTTCTGGGCATGCATGCGGTTCTCAGCTTCATCAAACACCACCGAATGAGGACCATCCAGGGTTGCTTCCGTGATCTCCTCACCGTAGTGAGCGGGTAGACAATGCATGGCCAAAGCATCTGATTTTGCATAGCTCAGCAGCTCATCATTGATCTGAAACCCCTTAAAATCATTCAGTCTTTTCTGACGTTCCGCTTCCTGGCCCATGGACGTCCAGACATCAGTGTAGAGCACATCAGCATCTCTGGCTGCCTCAATAGGATCACGAATAACCTCAACTTTGCTCAAACCCGCTGCTTGAGCTTTGGCCAAAGTCTCCGGATCAGGATCATAACCCTCTGGTGCGGCCAAAACGAAATGATAGGGAACCACTGCAGCAAAATTCAAAAATGAATTACAGACATTATTCCCATCGCCAATAAACACTACCTTCTGACCTTCAACCGTGCCCCTATGCTCATGGATGGTCAACATATCAGCCATGATCTGACAGGGATGATTGTAGTCCGTAAGACCATTGATCACCGGTACAGAAGCATACTTGGCAAACTCGATCATATGCTCGTGCTTGAACAGGCGCGCCATGATCCAATCATTATAACGCGAGATGACCTGAGCAATATCTTTCACCGATTCACGTTTTCCGATACTGATATCATTGGGTCCCAGATAAAGAGCATGACCCCCAAACTGCACCATCCCCGTTTCAAAGCTGACCCGGGTCCGTAATGAGGGTTTGGCGAAAACCATGGACATGGTCTGATTGGCAAAATAGTGATGTGTTTTACCGGTTTTTACATCTGCCTTTAATTGTTCAGCAATCCGGAAGGTCTCAAAGATCTCTTCCTTGCTAAAATCAGTTACCGCTAAAAAATCTCGCTTCATTTAACCTCCTAATAATTCATGGCCCTGCAAAAAATGCCTCACGCAGAGTGTTATTGATATATTGTTTTTAATGTAGTTATACCAGTTTCACCTCATAATTGCGGCATAGGCTTTAACATAAGTGAGCCGAAAGCCGATCCAAGTCCCCTCCTCGGAGGGGTTCGGGGTGGGTTCGTTTACCGCAGATTTGAAGTGCAATAGGTATTATACTCTCGCAACAATCCATTTGCTCAGAACATCTTGGATCCAAAATATCTCTGCGCTCTCAGCGTGCTCTGCGAAATACATAAATTCTCACCTACCACAAAAAAAAACCCCATCATAGCGATGGAGTCTGTTCTAATGGTTTTAATAATAAATTTAGTCCCAAAATCTCCATGCGACGAATAAATAGCGGTTACCATTACTCTACATCTGTGCCAATCTGTGTTGATCTGTGGCTAAAAAAAGGTTTTCCATTATGGCTAAACTGAAACTGTAATTGGTATAAGTTCCTTACAGATATTGATCATCAATGATATCTCACTTACAAAATATATTTGCTTAGATCCTGGTCAGCCATGGTGTCCTTGAAGGCTTTGACCACCATGGTTTTGGTAACCCTGATACTGGAAATATTGCTATCAGGAAGTTGAAAGAGTGTATCTTCCAAAAGCCTGCTCATGATGGTCTGCAAACGCCGTGCACCAATGTTCTCCATGCTCTCGTTAACTTCAAATGCTACCCGGGCAATCTCGGCAATGGCATCCTTGTTAAAACTGATCTTCACATCCTCAGCGGCAACCATGGCAATATACTGTTTGAGTAATGCTGACTTGGGCTGAGTGAGAATCTTGACAAAATCTTCTTCAGTCAAATTGTCAAGTTCAACCCGAATTGGAAAGCGACCTTGCAGCTCAGGAATCAAATCAGAAGGCTTGGACATATGGAAGGCACCTGCAGCAATAAACAGGATGTGATCGGTAACCAGGGTCCCGTACTTGGTCTTTACAGTGCTTCCCTCAACAATGGGCAGGATATCCCTCTGGACGCCCTCACGCGAGACATCCGGTCCACCCCCACTCCGTTCTCCAGCAATTTTATCAATCTCATCAACAAAAACGATTCCGTCCTGCTCAGCCCGTCGAATAGCCTCATGTTGAACCTTCTCATCATCAATCAGTTTCTGAGATTCCTCATTGATCAGTAACACCCGGGCCTCTGCAACGCTAAGCCGACGAATCTTGCGCTTCTTGGGTAAGGCATTCCCCAGCATATCCTGAAGATTCATGCCCATATCTTCCATCCCCAAAGGTCCAAAGATCTGCATCATGGGTCCACTGGCATCTTCATGAACTTTGAGTTCCACTTCTCGATCTTCGAAATCGCCAGACATGAGTTTAACTGACATTTTCTCCCGAGTTTTCAGGTAACGCTTATAATCGTCTGATTCTTTGTCAGGATTGACCAGAGGGGGCAGTAATAGATCCATAACTCGATCATTGGCCAGCTCAACGGCTCTTTCCCGAACACTTATCTCGTGCTCCCCTTTGACGATGTTGTAACTATTGTCTACCAGATCCCGGATCATTGAGTCTACATCCCGACCTACATAACCCACTTCAGTAAATTTGGATGCTTCAACTTTTACAAAAGGGGCCTGAACCAGGTGTGACAGACGCCGGGCAATTTCGGTTTTTCCCACACCAGTTGATCCAATCATGATGATATTATTGGGAACGATCTCATCCCGAATATCAGATGTTACCTGCTGACGTCTCCAGCGATTTCTTAAAGCAATGGCCACTGATTTCTTGGCGCCATCCTGTCCGATAATGTATTTGTCAAGCTCGCGAACGATCTCTTTGGGGGTTAATGCAAATTTACTCATGTAGCTAATGTTCTCTTATTTCAATTCTAAAATATTGATGTTTTTATTGGTGTAGATGCAAATATCTGCTGTGATTTCCAGAGATTGTCTAACGATCTCCTTGGGATTCTTTTTACCGGCCTTGATAAATGCCCGGGCAGCGGCAATAGCATAGGGACTCCCTGATCCGATAGATAGCACCCCATCATCAGACTCAACCACGTCACCATTTCCGGAGATGATCAATCCATGATCAACATCCATTACCACCAGCATGGCTTCCAGGTTACGCAGCATTTTATCCATACGCCAATCCTTGGCAAGTTCCACTGCTGCGCGCACAAGATCACCGCCGAATTCTTCCAACTTTCCTTCAAATTTTTCAAACAAGGCAAAGGCATCAGCTGCTGATCCGGCGAATCCAGCCAGGACTTCACCATCATAGATGGAACGGATCTTCATGGCGCCATGCTTCATGACTGTGTCACCAAAAGTGACCTGACCATCACCACCCAGGGCAATTTTGCCGTTGTGACTGACTCCTAGGATTGTAGTTGCGTGGAGATCGGGGAACATATTCATAAAGGGGCCTCATTTTATCTATACCAATGCTTCATTTTCAGTAAAGCCGCTGAATATAGATTTCCACTTGGACTCAGCAATCATTTTCGGGAATTGAGTTATGAAGATCTGCCCTGCAGGGACAGAGGGGTTGTGGGGACCTGCCAAAGTATCCAATAGCCACTTCACAACCATCCTGCACATCACAAAAAAAGGCAGCTACCTTTGCGGTAGCTGCGCTTTAATATTAAGACAGAAAAAAATATTCCGATAGGGCTTATTTCATCTCCTTCAGATACCTGAGAAAATCAGATTCTGGTGTCAGCACCAGTTTGGTCTTCTCATCAAAGACCTTCTTATAGGCATCCATGGTTCTCACAAACTCATAAAAACTGGGGTCGCGCTGGTAAGCATTGGCGTAGATCTTAATTGCCTGAGCTTCACCTGCACCACGAATCTCTTGAGCTAATTTGTAGGCATCAGCCAATATTATTTCCCGATCCTTGTCGGTCTCAGCACGAATCTTCACCGCTTGTTCCTTTCCTTCAGAGCGGAATTGCTTGGCCATTCGCTGACGTTCAGCTTTCATACGATCAAATACAGCCTGCTCATTTTCACGAGGCAGATCAGCCCGTTTGATCCGCACGTCGATGATCTCGATCCCAAAGTCACCAGCTGTTACATTGGCATTCTGAGTGACTTTATGCATGAGTGAGTCGCGCATGGTCGAAACAATTTCGTGCATTAGATGCGTTCCCAACTGCACCCGTAAACTGGAATAGATAATATCATCCAGGCGGGATTGAGCTAAAGCCTGAGTCCGCATAGTCTGCATAAATTTCAGAGGATCTGAGATTCTCCACTGGGCATAATTGTCCAGGATCAAATTCTTTTTGTCCTCGGTGAGAATCGTATTGGGAGCACTGTCATATTCCAACAGTCGTTTCTCGAAAACCGTAGCTGACTGAATAAAGGGAATCTTAAAATTCAAACCTGGTTCGGTAATATTACGAACTGGTTTACCCATTTGAACAATAACAACTTGCTCAGTTTCATCAACGATCATGATCCCGCCATAAACAAACATCAGCACAATAAGAGCGACAATAATGGTTCCTACATTTCTCATTGGGAACCCCCTTTCACCTTCTCAAGGCTGAGGACATTTACCAGCCCTCCGGCATCCTTACCATCTACGATGTACTTGTCCATTTTAGGGAAAATCTCTTCCATGGTCTCCAGATACATACGGGTCCGGGTCACATCCTTGGCCAGGCGATATTGGTTGAGCATCTGGGTAAACCGTGATGCATCACCTTCAGCTTCCTTGACGCGTTTCTGCTTATAGGCCTCAGCCTCCTGAAGGGCCTGAGCAGCCTCTCCACGGGCCTGGGGAATGATCTCGTTGCGATAACCATGAGCAATATTAACCTTCTTCTCTTTTTCCTCTTTAGCAGACTGGACATCTTTGAAAGCGGCATCAACCTGTTGCGGTGGTGTCACATCCTGGAGTTTCACCTGGGCTACAAAAATTCCAGTCTCGTAGCTATCCAAAATCTTTTGCAAGAGTTCCTTTGCTGATGCTTCGATCATGGCCTTACCAGTTGTCAACGTCTGATCAATGGGCTGAGCTCCCACAACTTGACGAATAGCAGCTTCAGCAGCATGTGAAACAGCCCGCTTGGGGTCTGCTACTCGAAATAGAAACTGACCAGCATCCTTGATCTTATATTGAACAACCAGGTCAGCACTGACAATATTTTCATCGCCTGTGAGCATCAGGGCTTCTGATGGAACTTTCTTATACTGAGCAGTATTTTGGTTTCCACCGGCTCTCACTGTCCGAAAACCTAACTCAAGACGGCGAACTTCTTCCACGTTGACCAGGTCTACGGTTTGAATAGGCCAGGGAAATTTAAATCTAAGACCCGATTCGGTCACTTGAGATAGTTTCCCGAAGGTCCGTACAACCCCGTTTTCTTCCGGGGCAACAATGTAAAATGGTCCGGCAAAAAAGATCCAAACCACAATCAATAATAAAACAGGGTAGATAAATGCTTTGATTCCAAAATCCGGGATCTCAACTTCATT
This sequence comes from Fidelibacterota bacterium, assembly GCA_029939675.1. Taxonomy (GTDB): domain Bacteria; phylum Fidelibacterota; class UBA8477; order UBA8477; family JABMPR01; genus JABMPR01. The sequence goes on along the minus strand of JAOZSM010000075.1, from coordinate 5,408 downwards.
ATCACCAATAACAATTCGTTTTGCAGCCATAATTCCTCCTTAGATAATAGCCAAGGAATATAGAGAGAACGAACCTGCTTGTCAGCCTAAACCGAATCCATTTTCGTTATTTTTCAGCTTGGTTCCCATTGCTGTCCCAAACGTTTTGAGAGTGATAGTAATATTTGCCTAAACAAGGGTTTGGGACAGGTATGCTTGGTTCCCATACGTTTTTCTAAGGGAAACCCAACAATTCCTTTGGATTAGTTGACTGTATCATTTATTATTGTTACTTATGCAAAGCATTCCAGTTCTATTTAAAGAAATCATTGGTACTGTTTTAGTCTCGGCCATCATCGGGATCAGTGCCCAGGCAGTCCTGCCCAACGGCATTCACCTGAAAACTGACCTTACCATGATTGATTCTGAGTCGGGTGAAACAGCAGTTCCTTCAATTATTCTCGATCCCAATGGAAACGGTGCTGAAACTGGCAGCGTTACGCTGTACCAAGCCTACATAACCTTTCTGGAAGGCAGGGCCCTGTTCCTGGATGCCCGTGATCAGGAAGACTATCATCAGGGACATATTCTTGGGGCAATTAGCCTGCCGGCCCACGCCTTTATGGATTCACTGCCCATGCTGGATGCACTATCTCCAGATCAAATAATCATTACTTACTGTGACGGTGTTGACTGTAATGCTTCCATCGATCTGGCTGCTGATCTACAGACTATGGGATTTACCAGGATATTCTTCTTTTTTGGCGGTTGGCAGGAATGGCAGGCTGCTGCATATCCAATAGCGAAAACTCCTTAAGATGAGCACCACGAAGACCCCTTTTTACGAAAGCAGAGCTTGGGATCTGCTCATGCTGTTTCTGCGGATAGGGTTGGGATTATTGTTTATCTACGCCAGTCTGGATAAGGTCTGGAATCCCGGTTTATTTGCCAAAGCAGTTTCAAATTATCGTATTCTGCCAGTACCACTCCTGCACATCACAGCCATCATTCTTCCCTGGGTTGAATTATTGAGTGGTTTGGCTCTGGTTATTAATCGTTACCCCAGAGCAGCAAATATCCTTATCGGCAGTATGACCCTGACCTTTACCCTGGCCATCATTTCGGCAATGATGCGGGGTCTGGATTTCAATTGCGGCTGCTTTAGCGTGACTTCAGAGGAAGTCAATCTGGGAGTTCAGAAAATATTTGAGAATCTGGGGATACTGGCCGGGACAATCATTTTAGAATACCGCTTAAGCAAAAGATAACACCAAGCGTATCTCAAAATTGCATTATATAGATAGCTATCGCGTATATTCTTATTTATCAATACTTTGCATCTCTGCGTTCTCTGCGAGAGGCCTTTTTTGCGAGATTGTCATCTTTGAAGTCTAGCGACTTGTCTGAGCGTAGCATGAAATGCGAAGGCCGATAGCTATAGTGATAAGATTAAGCCCCGTAAAACAGGAAAAGATACGGATATTGAGGGCAGGTTTGATGTTTAATTGGTACTGATAGTTTCCTGAGCCAACTCTACTGGTGCTACAGCCAACAGCTCCGGATTCTCCATATATCGTTTTATGTGATGAGCCATCATTCCCGCATGGTAGCCATCAATGATCCGATGATCAAAAGTGCCAGTCAAGGGTAGGATTTTGCGGATCACAATTTCACCATCCACAACCACAGCCTTCTCCTCTTCCTTACCCATGGTAATGACCCCAGGCAGCTTGGAACCAGGAAACAGAGCGGCCATCCCGGTGGTCAACCCATGTGAACCAATATTTGAAAGCAGAACTGATCCAAAAGCGTTATGACCAAGCCCCAGCGATTTGATCTCAAGCCCCAGGGTACTGGTGATAAAACGGAACAATAGAAACAACATACGCCTGAATGGCCAGGGAACCCGAACCAGAAATGATTTATTTTCCATGGTATTATTGTCAGAACCACTGCGTGCTTTGGCAACCCGATTACGGATTCTTTCACCAATTTCAAACACAGTTTTCTTATGAGCATCATACAGTTTCACACTGGACATCTCACGACCACCATGCATGTTCACAGCGACCGTTACAATCACCTCATCACGCTGGACAACCTTGCCTCGTTTCACAAAGGCATTCATCTCAGGGATATCCCATCCAAGGGTTCGTCCAACAGCACCGGCCACCAGGTGAGTCATGGTGATGCGTTGCCCATCACTGCGATGGACCTTTATCATCTCCCAGGCATTGGTAACATCAACCTCAATGTTACCATATATTTTTCCTTCATTAGGAGCACCATAAACGGCAGTTGAGAGCGTTCTCCACGGACTATTAATATTTTTTTTCATGGCCGTAAAGATAGGCGGATAATCAATTCAACCAAATTTAAAACACCTATAATTAAAAACCCGGTCATATGTTGGAATTTTGTTTTGCGTGCGCTACTGCCAAAACTATATTGCCTCGCTTTTTGCGGGTCGTATAGCTTCCGTCATCACTTTACGGGCTTGCCGAGACACGCAGCTGGTAGAGCAGAATATTTCTGCAACAAATTTTTGAAATGGTCGCGTAGCTCAGCTGGTAGAGCAGTTGACTTTTAATCAATTGGTCGCAGGTTCGATCCCTGCCGCGATCACCACTCAAAGCCCTTGTGTATCAACGTCCTGTTGAGATGCGTGGGTTTTTTCTTTTATAGCCGAAATCAAGAAAATGGAAAAGATGCCGGAGTTATGGCCACTTTGGAACTATATTCCCTTGCATAATGATTAATTAGATTTTTATTTAGTGACATTAATAAAGGAGAGTGAATGGCCAAGCCAAATTACGCTTTTGCAAAGCACCAGAGAGACGTTGCAAAGAAGAAGAAGAAAGAAGAAAAAAAGAAACTGAAAGAAGAGGCAAAATTAGCGCAAAAGCTCGAAGATTCACCACCAGAGACCCTCGAAGAAGAATCTTCTGAGTAGAAAGTTATACTACTTTCACTTACAAACAGCCTCATAAATTAAAAATGTCACCCTACGCTTTGCTAACTTTGAACACCTAAGTCTTAACTCAAAGTCATCGGTGCTCTTTCTGTCAGTGGAGATAATTGCAGATTGCCTTGAAATACAAATCGAGCTAAATCAGTGACAAATGCTAGAATAAAAGCCTCTAACTCATAACGGGTTAGAGGCTTTTATGTGGATTGGAGTTATTGCCAAGCTCTATTCAGACAAGATCAATACGTTGTCAATTTGCAGGGCTCCATGTCCCTGATCGGCTTCAGCAACACCAAAACTGATCTGAACCATATCCACCGGCCGCCCATAATTTGCATAGTAATCATATTCGCCAAGATCAACATATTCCAGTGAATCTCGTTCTCTGATTTCGAGTTGATAACGTCCTATAAGACCGAGAGCATTATCCATAGTCACTTGAAGTTGATACCAGGTATCTAGTTCATATTGATAAGTAGTCACAATGTTACCAGAATGTTGGTGGGCGATGATTTCACCTGTATCAAAAATAACTTCAGGTCCATAGTCCAGACTTCCGTTGGCAGCATGGGCTCTGAAACCCACATACGAGTAACCGCATTCATAGAATTTTAAATCAAAACGTGTACTCAAGGCGGTATATTCACCCACACTGGCATTATCAAAAATATTGTAAACCCAGGCCGTTTGTCCAGTTGATTGAATGAGCAAACTGCTATCCAGGATAGCTGTGGAGGCAGTACCGGTCCAGCCATCATATTCTGTGTCAAAATTGTCGTACAGGACCAATTCATTCAGCATCTCCCAGCTTAGCGTTAGCACATTACTGATCAATGGTTGCGTGAAAGTTTGGGATGCTTCGGCTAGCAGGAGATTCATGTCCGAGTTAAATGCCTGTAGTGTGAGTGTCCAAGTTCCACTTTCCATCACAGTAACCCAAAAGTAGGAAGGCATGTCAGCTCGTGAAAAATAAAGCGTTGTATCAACGACACCCCCGCCACTCGCTGTGATGCTTAAAAGGTCAGCAGAGGGGATCGGCAGCCAATGTTCACCCACACCAAACAAAACTGTGGTTTGAATCGTTGTAATTGGTACATAAATAGTGTCAAGAACCAGTGAATCCACAAATACCGTGTCCCAGATAGTTGTATCATAAGCAGTTGTGTCGAAGACAAGTGTATCAACATAATTCGTGTCGAAAACCAACGTATCAAAGTAAGTCGTGTCAAATACTAGCGTATCAAAGTAAGTTGTGTCAAAAATCAGCGTATCGAAGTAAGTCGTGTCAAATACAGTGAAAGTATCATGCACATCATACTGGATATAAGTTGTATCATAGGCCAGCACGACGTACTCGTCAGGATTGATTTCTTCACAGGCCAGCAGGACCAGGAATAGGGATAGGGCGATCAGATAGGGTGAGGCAAATTTCACTTTTCTTAGCATAACTTGATGAACCTTTCGTTAAGTGAGTTGTGATATGAACTGGAACAATTAGAGCGAGCGAAAGTAAATTGCATTTTAAGAAATTGAATTGAAAAATTAGAAAAGCTCAGATTAAATAACTTATTCCTTATTAAGACATTGGGCAATTTGGTCAAAATTTGTGGCAAATACAAGTAGGAGATTACATCAAAACGAAAAAGATGGTTTATACCAATTATATTGAATCCACAGAAATCCATCTGTTATTTTCTAGATAATATTCTGTCCTGGGATACCCCCAGAATCTTCATCCTAAACCAGTCACTGAAAGGCGTGTAAAAAAACCAAATCACTTGTTTTTTACATATTTTTCCAACCACTGATGCTGCTCCCATAACAGGTGCAGGACGCTTTCCCTGGCTCTATAACCGTGACTCTCCTTTGGCAGGATCACTAACCGCACTGGTGCGCCAAAACCCTTTAAAGCGTTGAAATAGCGCTCACTTTGCATGGGATAAGTTCCTCAATTATTATCAGCCGCCCCCTGAATCAGGAGCAACGGTGTGTGCATTTTATCGGCGTGCATAAAAGGTGACATGGTGTAATAAACATCAGGGGCATCCCAGTACGACCGCCCTTCACTTTGAAAGCCAAAAGGTGTTAATGTTCTGTTATAGGCCCCACTCCTGGCGATTCCTGCAGCGAATAAATCGGAATGCGATAACAGGTTGGCGACCATAAAAGCGCCGTAACTGTGCCCACCTACAGCAACCCGGTTTCTGTCGATATAGCCCAGACTGTCTACGAAATCGATGGCTGCTTTGGCATTTGCCACAAGCTGGGTCCGAAATGAATCATTGGGCTCTTCAGCACCTTCACCCACAATCGGAAAGGCTGCATTTGTCAGTACAACATACCCCTGGGTTACCCAGAAGACAGGTGAACCATACCAGGGATAAGTAAATTTATTGGGATTTTGGGTACTTTGAGAAGCACTGGCCTTATCCGCGTATTCCACCAGCTATCCCTGGCAATT
>JAOZSM010000074.1:9070-13437 GCA_029939675.1 Fidelibacterota bacterium | reverse complement strand
CTGGAAGGTTCCGTACACTATCTACGCTGCCAACCCAAACAGCATGAAGCACTTGAATTAGTCCAAAACATTAAACAGAGCGACCTCTATGACACCAAATTAGGCATGTACAAGGTGAATGCCCCCCTGCATGACGAACCCATGGAGATCGGTCGCGCTCGTGTATTTTCTCCGGGTTGGTTTGAAAACGAATCAATCTGGCTCCATATGGAATACAAATACATGTATGAGATGCTCCGCAACGGACTATATGACATGTTCTTCGAAGATTTTAAGCAGGTCTTTATCCCCTTCCAGAAACCAGAGGTATATGGTCGCAGCATTCTGGAGAACTCATCTTTTCTGGTTAGTAGCGCAAACCCTGATCCGAAATTACATGGAACCGGCTTTGTGGCCCGTCTAAGTGGAGCCACAGCTGAGTTTATTCAAATCCTCATGCATATGTGTATTGGACCAAAACCTTTTGATCTGGATAAGCATGGAGAAGTGGTTTTCCAGACAAAGCCGGTGCTGCCCTCCTGGTTATTTACTACAAGCGACCAGCATCTTCAATTCAACCCATCAAATGATGCGGGTTCAATGCTGATTCCTGCATATTCATTCAGCTTTATGTTCCTGGGTGAGATTATGGTCACATATCACAATCACAAAATGAAAAATACTTTTGGATCGGATAGTGTCTCTGCCAGACGTTTTATTATTCATGACGAAGAAGGAAATACTCACGATTTTGAAGGGAATCGCATCGAGGGAGATATGGCCCTACAAATACGTTCCCGTCAAGTGAGTCGTATTGATGTGATTCTGGATTAGTCAAAATATTTTAAATTGGGGAAAAACATCGATGAAAATATATAGTATTGCTTTAGCTGGACTCCTGATGGTGGCCGGAGGTTTGTTTTCTTGTCAACCCCATGAAATTTTGCTCAAAAAGCCGTCTACGATGGCTACCGAGTTGACCGCAGCAGGAACTGACATAGACTCCACTGACTTTACCAGAGAATCACCTTTTAATGAACGCATTTTTTCGCCTTTTATGGGTGATAAATGGATTGGTAATGGAATCTCCTATGGTTGTTATCGTGCAGGTCAAGCTCCCCGTGAAAAAGGTCCCAGCGAAGCCGAAATTCTTGAGGATCTGAACATTATTTCCCAATATTGGAATCTTATCCGGGTTTATGGCTCAGATGCGGATAGTGAACGGGTTTTAAAGGTTATTCATGATAATAAGCTGCCTATCCGGGTCATGCTTGGTATCTGGTTGGCTAATGAAACCAAACACCCCGAGCGCAAACCCTTAAACCAGGAACAGGTTGATAAAGGGATTGAGTTGGCCAATCGATTCTCTGAGGAAGTCATCGCCATAAATGTTGGTAATGAGTCCCAGGTTGAATGGTCCTGGCATCGCATGGAAGCAGAGAATCTGATTAGATATATTCGTATGGTGAGAAACTCCACCAAAACTCCAGTAACCACTGCGGATGATTATAATTTCTGGAATAATGCGCAAAGCAAAGCCGTAGCAGCTGAAATTGATTTTATTGTTTTACATGCCTATCCACTTTGGAATGGAAAAACCCTGGATATTGCCTTGTCATGGACAGATAGTGTCTATCAAGCGGCTATCGCTTTTCATCCTGATAAAATAATCGCACTGGGTGAAACAGGCTGGGCAACTGACTATAATGCTGAAAAAAAGGGTCCCGGAGAACAAGGCAGTTTGATCAAAGGCGAGGTAAGCCTTAATGCTCAGGAACAATTTCTGTTGCAATTGAATGCCTGGATAAATAAAAATAAAATTACCACCTTCTGGTTTGAGGCTTTTGATGAACCATGGAAAGGCGGTGGTCTACAAACAGGACCCAGAGAGATTGAGAAAAATTGGGGACTCTTTTATGAAAGTCGCCAACCCAAACCTGCTTTCGTAAAATATTTGGATCAGATAAATTAATCTGTAGAGACGTAACATGTTACGTCTCTACAGATTACCGCGATCTATTTCAGCAGCACAGCCCCAAAGACTGCAGGGCTTTGATAAGAATTATCACGGTCAGCCCACCAGGCCAGTTTTCCGATTCTAGTATTGCCGTCATTGTCATTCACATGTACATCTAAGCCCAGAAAATGGCCAGGACCAGCAGAATCGCTGAGAGCCACCCATGGTATGGCTAATTCTATCTGATAGCCGTCAGATAGCCGTAATTGAGCACAACGGGTATTATTTATTGTAGATCCGATCGCTGAGCTTACGATTTGTTCATCCTGTACCACTCGCAGCTGATATTCATCACTTCCATAAAAAGTTGATTTGCTATTATCAGCATCAAGATATATCTCAATCCCATCTTTCAGGTAGTCTATAGAAGCATTATCACTCAACACATCATCGAATACTCTGACAATTAAATACAGACGCTCTGCATCATAGGTCACGGAAAACCAGCCTCCCAGATCAGCGTCTGAGGAGCTGGTACCATCAATAACATGTGTTAGTCTGATCTGTTCAAGATGTTGCCAGATTTCATCAACCTCTCCATCAATTTTGGGAGCAATTCTGGTACTCTGAATGATATTTCCTGTGAATGGGCTCACCAAGACCTGAACCGCCGTACTTTGCACATGACCTTTTTCATTTGATATTTCTACATGGTATTCCCCAGCTTGCTCACCTGTGCTAAGCTGGTGCACCAATATTTGGAAGGAAGTTTCTCCGGGGATTGCAAGACTATTACGATACCATTGATAATTCAAGGGATATCCGCTGGCTTTTACCGATAGGGTTAATCCATACCCGGTTTCCAAATTTCCAGCCTGGGGCTGCTCTATTATGCGAGGTATCCGGATACCATGAATATTCAAATATTCTGTTGGATCCAGGGGATGTAGCGCTTCAACCATGCCTGGCAAAAATTCACAGTACTCCGTATTGGTCTTACGGGCCTGGTCGAATAACCAACGTTTGGCTTGGCGTTTCGAGGGTTTATCAGCCTTTCCTTTCCAATAGTTCAAAATATTTTCAAACCCTTTAGTACGATAAATACTCCAGGGTTGTCGACTCAGGTCAAACTTTTTATGGGTCCACCAATTCCAACCCACGTTGGCAGTCTCCAAAAATGCTGTAGATCTTTTATAAAGTTCCCAGGGCGGATTCTGCTCACCGGTTTCCCCATGCCAGAGTGGGATATTATATTTCTGACGTAAGTCATCCCAGCGTTGTAGACCATTTTGAGAATTGGTTGGCGGATAGGAATGGAAGGCAATCACCAAATGTTGATCCCAATCCAGCGGTTCCAACATCTCATAGCTTTGAGCCCAGTCATCCCCTTCCACAAAAATGATACCTGTTGCATCAGTGTTTCTGATTACGCTGGTGATCTCCACATATAATTCTCTTAGTAAGCCGGGATCAACGCCAGGGTATCGGCCCAATAATGGTTCATTCAGGAGATCATACCCGACAATGCATTCATAGCTATTGTAACGTTTTGTGATTTTCTCCCACAGATCAATGGTCAGCGGCCAGTATGTTTCCTTTTCTGTCCACAATCTTGCTGTACCATCACTATCCGAAATATTGGCAGCATTTTGAGCACCGGGGGCACCATGCAGATCCCAGATCACGCCCATCTCCAATTCCTCACACCATTTGACGAGATCATCAAGGTATTTAAAGGCATTCTCATCGTAATTATAAGGCGCTTGTGAAGGTTGATCCTCACGTGGTTGCAACATGGAGGCTAAGAGAGGAATACGTAATGTATTCACACCCCAGGATTTCATGATAAGCACATCAGATCGAGTCATAAAATTCTGATGATAGAGTTTCCAGAATTTTTTTGCATTGCTTTCTCCGATGAGAGCCACAATTGCATTTTCGAATTGGTATGGTCGATCTATAACCCTGATTCCCCACATATAACCCTCTGGAAGCAGCCAGCCACCCAATCCGATCCCCCGTAACTGCACAACAGCTCCTGATGACTTTTCAATGATATTCTGACCCTGAGTTGTGTAATAGGCCCATGAATTTCCTGAGAAAATGAGCAGACTGATCCCCAAGAATAATATTCTGGTCATTTTATTAAAAGATTTTCTCATTGTAGTTCCTTAAGTGTGTTTATTCAAATATTATTAAAATGAGAATCTTTTTATGCCAATAATAATAAATCTTAGGCCAGCTCTTGAGATGATCAGATCATTTACCTCAGGCTTCCTTACACTTAATATTAATCTCAAGGAATTATTTAGTTTTTCTCAATCGTCTTAAAATCACTCTAACACGTTGTGTATCTTAGCTATAGCCATGTCTTCTCTCTCAATATTTCCTCCTATCTACTGGAGAGATGTAGTTTATTTGGTTTGTCACG
>JAOZSM010000074.1:4572-9060 GCA_029939675.1 Fidelibacterota bacterium | reverse complement strand
TTTGTCACGAACCAATTAATCGTTTCTCTCAAATTGAGGAGTGAATCTTGTATACTTCAAATAGTGACCCAACCAAGCAGGAGATGCAAATGAAAACAAGAATTTTAGCCTTAATTATGCTTTTATCTATATCTGGAACGGCGATTGCCCAAAACGCACCCATCGATTTTGAAGCTGGGGGTTATGGTGCGGACTGGACCTGGACCACCTTTGAAAATGGTGGCAACGCTCCCTTCGAGATCGTAACAAATCCAAGTGTAACCGGGGTAAATACCTCTGCTACAGTGGGTTCCATGACAACCTTAACTACAGGGGCTCCCTGGGCTGGGGTTGAATCTCAACATAGCTCGGATATCGGGTCATTCAGTTTTGACGTCACCAATAGTACAGTCAAGATCATGGTTTATAAATCTGTAATTAGTGATGTTGGTCTCAAATTCGTTGAAGCAAATGGTGAGGCTCAACCAGAGTTAAAAGTCGCCAACACTTTAATCAACGAATGGGAAGAACTGACCTTTGATTTTTCCAGCCGTATAGGTGTGGGAGCAACTGGCATTCTGGATCAAATCGTCATTTTCCCAGACTTTGACCTGGGCGGGAGAACAACGGACAACCTCTGCTACATTGACAACATCAGCTTTTCCGCCCAAGTATTGCCAGCTGTACCTGTAGCTCCTGCACCAATCCCCACTGTGCCCGCAGAGAATGTTATCTCAGTATTCAGTGACCCTTATACAAACATAGCTGGGACCAATTTCAATCCTGGTTGGGGTCAGGCCACCGTAGTTACTGAAGTGGAAATCGAAGGTAACAATACCCTACTCTACAGTGGTCTGAATTACCAGGGCATCGTATTGGGTAGCAATCAGAATGTTTCCGGAATGGATCTACTACATGTTGATTTCTGGAGTGCAAATTCTACAGCACTAAACGTGTTTTTGATTAGTCCCGGACCTGTTGAGACACCATACGCATTACCTGTATCACCTGAAACCTGGGTGAGTGTACAGATCCCCTTGACAGCCTTCGCCCCAGTTGATCTTAGTGATGTATTCCAGTTTAAATTTGAGGGAAATGGTGATGTTTATCTGGACAATCTATATTTTTATTCAACAACTACTGGTGTTGATAATAATCTGCTACCTGAAAATATTGTACTCAAGCAGAACTATCCCAATCCGTTCAATCCTGCTACCACATTACAATATAGTTTAAATAAATCAGGTCATGTTGTGCTTAAGTTATACAATATCAATGGTCAGGAACTAGTAACTCTGGTTGATAAAATGGCCGGATCCGGTGAGTATAACTATTACTTTGATGCAAGTGGTGTTGCTGCTGGAACTTATTTCTATTCCTTAACAGCAGGAAATCAGAGCATAGTGAAAAAAATGGTGCTTATAAAATAATACCTGGTGTGTGTCCAAAAGTGATTCGCCTAAAATGGAGATATTCGTGAAGAATTTTGCCCTACTTATCATGCTTCTTGTTGGAACTGTCCTTGACGCTCAGGTTGGAGAAGTTATCTGGGAAGAAAATTTTAATGATCTGGATAATTGGAATATTGAAACTGGGAATGGAAGTTGGGGCTGGGGCAACGGTGAGTTGGAATATTACAACACTGATAATGTAGAAGTTGCGGAAATCCCAGGCGATACAGGCAACATGGGTTTGCACATTACAGCTAGACAAGAGACCGGGTCCTGGATCGTCGACCAATGGGGCAATCCCTTGAACTACACCTCAGGAAAAGTCACCACAAAAGCAAAGGTGGCAATCCAGTATGGCATGCTAGAGACCCGTGTAAGTATACCCGATATTAATCTGGGTGGCTGGCCGGCTGTGTGGCTCCTGGGAACTGCCAACTATACCTGGCCCTATAATGGCGAACTAGATATGATGGAAATGGGATCAGCTCAAGCATTTCGGGACTTACACGATGAGCATAACGGTGGAAATGGTCTAAATAATTCAAATGTGAATCAAGTAGTTGGAGCAAATGCAATCTTCTACTCTGATGACGCAGTCACACCTGAAAATCCATCCGGTGCTGCCAGTATTTCCTGGGATCCTGACGATGAAACCTGTCGCCCCTATTACAATTACACTAACCCGCTGGTTGAAAGATTTATGACTTATCGCATGTATTGGGATCCAGACAGTATTCGTTTTACCGTAATTGATGAGGGCGAAGAGTATGATCTTTACACCGACCCCTTCCCCATTGATAGCGTTTCGCATGAGTTTACCCAACCTTTTTATCTCATAGCAAATCTGGCTATTGGTGGTGCCTACACCGATGCCTATAATCTTGGAGATCCTGGCTCTGGCGCCCCGGTTTCAATGCCCTTTCCTGCTGATATGTATGTTGATTATATCAAGGTTTTCGAATGGAATGGTCAAGGTGCTGTAAACCTGGGACCCCCTTATCCTGAAAGTGGATCATTTGGGATATTCACCGATAATACTGAGACAAATGGTAGACTTGAAGCCGGGGTTTCTGCTGAAATATATGTTTGGGCTGGTACCCTTACAGATGGTTCAATTGAACCTTATGAAGGCGATAATGGTATTTCCTGGCAGACTACTAGTGCTGGTTGGTTTGGTGCTGGTATCATGTCTGTCCAACCCCTCAACATGACCAATTTCGGTGATGGTCATCTGAAATTCATGATAAATATACCAGCCAACGTAAGTTTCAAGATTGGCATCATTGATACCTGGGGTAACCAGAATTATGTCGATTTCCCAGCCAATGAAACCGTCTACGGGCTGGTTAGAAATGGCCAATGGGGTCAAGCTTCCGTTCCAATTATCGATATCCGGGGTGAGAGCATTGATCTGCGTATGCTGAACTATGAGTTTGTCATTCTTGAAGAAAATGGGTCCGCCTGTGAATTTGGAATCGACGATATCTATTGGGATGGTGGTGGAGTCCCAAACCCACCCATCGCTAATGCGGGACCAGACCAAATCATTGATGATATTGATGGTAATAACCTGGAAACGGTTACACTGGATGGTTCTGCCAGTTCTGACCACAACGGCAGTATCGAAAATTTTTCCTGGACAGTAGGTGACACACTCTTAGCCACCGGCGAAACTGTAGACGTTGAGCTAGAATTGGGGCTGCACGAGATCCTGCTAACCGTAACAGATAATGAGGGTAATTCCGCCAACGACCTGGTTCAAATCACGATTCTGAACAATTTCCCGCCCATAGCCAATGCTGGTGAAGATCAGACTGTTATAGATCTAAATGGTGATGGCTCGGAGACAGTTGCACTGGATGGATCAGAGAGTAGTGATTCTGATGGAAATATTGTCTCATATTCCTGGATTGAGAATGGCAATGAGCTGGCAAATACCGTCTCCCCCACTCTTAATCTTGGTATAGGTGTCCATGCTATCACATTAACAGTCACCGATAACGAGGGTGGTGTGGGAATAGATGCCCTAACAATTAGAGTAAATAATAATCTGCCTGTAGCAGCTCCGGCTATTTATTATGCTGGTGGTCCCGTTACAATTGATTCCAATATCGAATCCGTTTGGTTTAACACGCCTGAAATGGAAATCAACAATGTTACTGTGGGAACCCGTACTCCCGATTTTCATGCTCAATGGAAAGCCATGTACGATGACACAAACCTGTACATTCTGGTTGAGATAAACGATGATTCTATTATCAATGACTCCAATGGTGAATGGTATAAAGATGATTGTGTGGAAGTCTTCATCGATGCCGATAACAGTAGTGACGCGACATATGATGGCGTGAATGATTTTCAGTTGGGTTTCCGCTGGGATGATCCGGTTATTCAGATCGGCAACAATTCGGTCAACAACATTACTGGAATCAGCTATCTGCTCTATGCCACTGCAGATGGCTATAATCTTGAGGCAAGTATTTTGTGGAGTACACTTGGAGTTTCTCCAACGGCTGGATCAATTATTGGATTTGATGTTGCTGTGGATGACGATGACAATGGAGGAGACAGAGAATGTACCCTGGCTTCCATCTTCACCAGTGACAATGCCTGGCATAACCCCAGCGTATTTGGAAATGTACCACTTGTATTTACCACTGGGAGTGGTGATGATAAACTTATGAGTATCCCTACTGACTTTTCATTGGACCAAAATTATCCAAATCCATTTAATCCAAAAACAATAATCAATTATCGATTACCTGAATCTGCAGAGATTTCACTGATCATCTATGATATCAAAGGCAACATCGTGAAAACGATTGAGTCGGGACGTCTGGTAGCAGGACGTTACACGTATGTATGGAATGGGCAGGATAATACAGATCAACCAGTTTCAACCGGGCTTTATTTTACCAAGATCCAGGCCGATTCATACTCCCGAACGATCAAAATGATTTTTCTTAAATAGGATTCGTCTACGCTGACTGATGTCAGATAATAAATTTAAGATTTGATTGTACGCCCGACAGGATTCGAACCTGTGGCCTCTTGCTCC
>JAOZSM010000074.1:0-4562 GCA_029939675.1 Fidelibacterota bacterium | reverse complement strand
GTAAACTTGCCGATGGGCAGCACTGTAGCTAATGAAAGACGATTACCCATCAATGATTGATCGTGATAAGCTTGCTTATCGTAGCTCTATATAATAGAGCGAAGATAAGTACGCCCGACAGGATTGGCTGAACCTCCATCGCATCCGCGATTCCGTTCGCCTTCCTTCGGATCGAACCCTTTTTCTGAACATTGTGCATGCCACAGGTATATGATTTTGGAGTACGCCCGACAGGATTCGAACCTGTGGCCTCTTGCTCCGGAGGCAAGCGCTCTATCCAGCTGAGCTACGGGCGCATAGTGTTGATAGCAATTAAAGTCACTATCTTTTATTCAATCATTCAAATCCCGTAGCGAAGCTGTTTGTCTCGGCATAGTTCCGGAGGAACGACGCCGGAAGCTACGGGCCTGTCACGGCGTAGTCTATGGACGAAGCCGGACGCATGTAAAAGCGAGCTAAAGTATGTGTTACCTTAGCTGCTGCAACTCTATTCTAGGCTATTCTCTGCCGATTTAACTGTATTAGAAAGCAACATAGCGATGGTCATAGGTCCAACACCGCCAGGCACTGGAGTAATCGCTGAGACTCTATCCTTGATAGCATCAAAATCAACATCACCTACCAGTCGATAACCCCGCTCTCTTGAGGCATCATCCACCCTATTGATCCCAACATCAATAACCACTGCCCCCTCTTTGACCATTTCAGCTCCAATAAACTCAGGAGCCCCGGCTGCAGCAATCAGGATATCGGCTTGACGAGTATGAAACCCCATATCTGGAGTCCGTGTATGAACCAATGTCACAGTAGCATTTCCTGAGGGACGTTTTTGGATCATAAGATTTGCCATAGGTTTGCCCACTATATTTGAACGCCCCACAACGACAACATGTTTTCCCTCGGTTTCAATATTATAATAGCGTAAGATTTCAAGTATACCAGCTGGCGTGCAGGAGACAAAGCCATCTAGACCCAACACTAATTTACCGACACTGACCGGATGGAAACCATCTACATCCTTTTCCGGATCAATCGCTTCAATTACACGCTGAGCATCAATGTGTCTAGGCAATGGCAATTGTACCAAAATACCGTGAACAGCTTTTTCCTCATTCAGCTTCTCAATAATAGCCAAAAGCTCATCTTCAGCAGTCTCTTCTGAAAGACGCATCACTTGAGAATTTAACCCAAGTTTCTCACTTTGACGTTCCTTAGAACGTACATATACCTGTGAAGCAGGATCTTCCCCTACCAAAACTGCCGTTAGTCCAGGTTTAATTCCCTGTTGCTTCAACGCAGCAATTCGCTTAGTAAGATCTTCTTTTACAGCGCTGGAAACAATTTTTCCACTCAGGATTAATGGACTATTTGGCAAGAGCACTACTCCTGGATTCGCGGATTACGACCACTTTTATCTGCCCTGGATAAGTCATCTCGGCTTCAATCCGACTGGCTATCTCCAAACTCAGGCTTTGAGCCCTGGAGTCGTCGACCTTATCACTTTCAACCATCACACGGACTTCACGTCCAGCCTGGATTGCATAGGATTTTGAAACACCTTCAAATCCGGTTGCAATTCCCTCCAGGTTCCGTAATCTCTTAATATAACTTTCCAAAGTATCACCACGAGCGCCCCGCCGAGAGCCACTAATGGCATCTGCAGACTGAACCAGAGCAGAGACAGGTCCAGTCATTGGGACTTCCTCATGATGTGATTCAATAGCATTAATAACGGCTTCAGGCTCGTTAAACTTCCGGGCATACTCACCACCAATTAGAGCATGGGTACCATCTGTATTTCGATCAATGGCCTTACCCAGATCATGCAAAAATCCTGCTCGACGAGCAAGGACGCCATCCAGACCAAGTTCAGCTGCCATGAGGCCGGTTAACCAACCTACTTCAATACAGTGTTTCAGAATGTTTTGCCCATAGCTGGTTCTGTATTTCAAGCGTCCAATAAGTTTCATAATCTGGGGATGGAAAACTGGTAAATGCAACTCAGTCACTGCCTCTTCTGCCGCAACTCTCATTTCCTCATCCACTTCTTTGGTGGCTTTTTTAATCATTTCTTCAATTCGAGAGGGATGAATTCTTCCGTCCTGAACCAGATTGGTTAAAGCAACACGAGCTATTTCACGTCTGACAGGATCGAACCCTGAGAGAACAACTGCCTCGGGTGTATCATCCACAATGAGCTCAACACCTGTAAGCTGCTCAAAGGTGCGAATATTGCGGCCTTCTCGACCAATAACCCGACCCTTCATTTGCTCTGAAGGCAATTCAACAACAGATACGGTAGATTCAGCAGTATGGTCAGCAGCAGAACGTTGTATAGCAGAGATAACGATTTTATTAGCTTCTTTGGTCGCTGTTGCTACAGCGTCTTCTCGAATCTGTTTTGTGAGCTGAGCAGCCTCATCATGTGCCAGTTCCTTCAGATTTTCAATGAGCATATTTTTTGCTTCGTCCTGGGTCATCCTGGCAATATGTTCCAACTTCTGATTCTCTTGCTGAACCAGTTCATCGTAACGATTTTTCTCTAGATTAACTTCCTTTAACTCCTGAGAAACCTCTGCCTCAATTTTCTTAATCTCGACTTCCTTGCGATCCAATGCTTCAGATTTGTTGTCTAGTTTCATCTCCTTGTTGGAGATATTTCGTTGCGATTCTCGAACTTCTTGAAGCTTATTTTGAGCTTCATCACCAGCTTTCTGGAGTATTTTATGAGCCTCATCTTTAGCTTCTAGCTCTTTCTCCTTTTTGAGATTCCGGCCCTCTTTTTCTGCAGTTAACAGGATTTGTTCTGCCAAGGTACCTGCGTGTTTAGCTTTACTTTTGTAGGAGTATGAAACAAGTGGTATTGCAATACCAAATCCCAGAATAACAGCCAGGACAGGTATAATCTGCGTAAGAACATCCATAGGTAACACCTTTCATATAGAATGAATACCTTTGGAAGGTTTATGCCTGTACACAGGAAGTCGGTGCAATAGCACCGCTATTTGGAATTCGAAGCCTTAAGTGCTAAGTGTCTCGTCAATGAGTTCGGTGAGTGCTTGAATGCGCTCCTCGAATTGATTTTCTATTTTATCTTTCTCTTGCCGGGCTGAAAATAGTTCATCTGTTATATTCATCCCCGCTAAGATAGCTACCTTCCCCTCTACCTGAGTGGATTGGGACCCATCTTCAACTTCTCTCATTTTCATATCGACGTAATTGGCAACACCACTGATATAACCTGAATCTGCCTTACCCTTGATGGTGTAAGACTTACCATAAATTGTAACCTGGACTGTACTGTTATCAGGGATATTCATTACATCGTTCACTTATTCATTTCACACTTAGGCTAGAATTCGCGTCATAAAACTTCCAGCTCCGCATCGATCATTTCAATCAAACTATTCAACTTTCCACGAACAGCAGTTCTATTTCCAACTGTGCCATCGGTAGAGCGTTCTATGATCTGATTACGCAGGGAAAGGTTTTCTTTTTTTAATAAACTCACATGGGCAACCAGTAATCTTACCTTGTCTTCAAACTTACTCAGGGCGTCTTCGATCACTAAATTGCCTCTCTTAATGTGGCGTTGTACGCGTCTTCCAATCCTTTAAGAATTCGCTGAAAATCTTTATCAATTTCTTTTTCAGTCAGCGTTCTTTTCTGATTTTGAAAAACCAGCCGAAAGGTAAGACTTTTTTTGCCACTTGCAATAGATTTTCCTTCATAGATATCGTATAAACGGCTATAAACTAAGTACTTACCGGATTTTTTACGAATGACCTTATCCAAGTCAGAGTAAATTACACTTGTATCAACCAATATGGAAAGATCACGCTCAACTGTTGGAAACACAGGCACTTTCTCATATTTGATGGTCCGCTTTAGACCCAGATCCGCAGGTATATAGACTTCACTATATACACCTGGAAGTTTCTTGGAATCACTATTATTCTCTTTCAGATTTCCAAGAACACCTATATACTCTTCACCAAGCATAATCTTAAGCGCATTTATAAGAAGTGAATGCTCCACGACTTGAAATGACAGTTCTTCACCAAAAAGATCTTTAAAAACAGAGGTGAGGATGCCCTTCATCTGAAATGTATCAGCTGGAACAGCCTTCTGAGACCACTGTTGAATCTGTACATCTCCGGTTAACATTAGTGCGAGATGAGAGCGCTCCTGTGCCCCAGTATCAGAATTGAGATCAACGGTGCTGACCTGTCCCAATTCAAACAGTTTCAGATCTGATTGGCGACGATTTAAATTGTATTCAGTCGCTTTTACCATCCCCACCATTAATGAGGTGCGCATGGATGCCATATCCCTGGAAAGTGGATTAGCTAGAATTAGCGCTTCTTCGTCACCAAAGACTGCGGGATGTTCATTTGTGCTCACCAAACTATTTCCATAGATTTGATTAAAACCAGTGGCTGCCAAATGATCAATAATTTTTTCACGCATAAGGTCAGGCGTTACTGGTGACATTTTGTTAGCTATGCTAAAATGTTCTGGGATAGGAATATTATCATACCCATAGATTCGACCAATTTCTT
>JAOZSM010000281.1 GCA_029939675.1 Fidelibacterota bacterium | reverse complement strand
ACAGGTTCAGTAAGTTCACGAGCATCATCAAGAATAGTTTGTGCTTCTTTTTCCATTGCTTTTGACTCACCATATAATTTAGCTTTAACTTTATCAGCCTCTTTACACATTGACCCATCTTTAAAGAAATTATCAGTAGTTAACCATTGTTTAGTAACAGTACATCTTCTTCCAAGCATACTGCCATCAGTATCAAATAATTTAACAAGTTCACGAGGTTTACCTGTTCCAGTAGCACCATCTTTCTTGGCCTGTTCGGGGTAGATAATATTTTCACCGATAGCCTTCCAATTCTCTGGTCGAGGTGAAACGTCCCAATCTCTTTTGCCTATTGTATTTGCAGTCGTTATTGAATGATCTGGTCCGCCCACTTTTAATCTGAAAACGATTGGAATAGAAATTCGAACACTAACAGGTGAACCTTCCCTTTGAGCAGGTATCCACTCGGTAGTCATAGCTGCATTTACTGCTGCAGCATCAAGTGATTCGTCGCCCGCTCCTCTGAGTACTTCAGCGTTTAGGGCTATACCCCGCTCGTTGATGGTTACCTGAACTATTGTCGTCCCTCCAACTCCAGTTTCTCGTGCTAACTCTGGATATTTGACATTCTCCTGGATTGCAGCGTACCCTCCTACTGGTTGGGGTGGCTGGTCATACGCAACGAAGATTTCATCTGGTGATTTCTTTTCTTCGTCTGTTTCAGCTTCCTTCTCTCTCTGGATATCCAAACGAATAGTTTCTTCACCTCTGTTGAGAATAATCAATGAGTCTGAGATTGAGGTAACGACGTACCCTTCTATCTCATTTCCTTCACCATAGATATCGTCATTAATTATCGCGAATGCTTTCTCCTTATCATAAATGATCCCATTTACCACAAATTTTCCAACTGTATTCCCCGTTGAAGTTGAAGTGGCGGTCAAATTTTCTGGATCCTGAGAACATGCAATAATCATTGCCAGGCTGATAACAACAAGGATTAGCATGATATGATAAAACTTCAATTTCTTCTTCATATCTCCCCTCTTTTCTTTGATATATCGGAATCGTTTTATAATACTACTGTCACTCATAAAGAAGCCGCCAGCCAGAACAGGTGTTTTGCGGTCACTATTTTGTGACTCCAGATGTTTGAATAGTTGCTGGCCATAGGTTCCACGATCAGCATGTGATAACTCAATAGCCTCATCGTCACATATTTTTTCTCGCTCCAGGTCGATCTGATCATTTGCCAGCCAGATCACTGGATGGAAGAAATAGATAGTTTTAACCAAGGCTTGCAAATAAATAATGATAATATCCAGGCGTCGTACATGGATCAGCTCATGCGCCAACACACTTTGTTTCTCAGCAAGTGACCAGGACTCATAATGTTGAGGCAGATAAATTCGGACATTCCATAGTCCCTGCATCAAAGGACTCTGAATGTTCTCATTCACATAGAGCAGAACCCGTTGCTTAATTCCCAGTTCAGCTTTCATATCATCAAACCAGGGTTCAGGGGAGATCAGCTCTGCTAATCTCATTCGTTTTCGATGGGCTACTTCGCCAATAAAAAGTTTAGCTGTAAGAAAAACCACACCCAAGAGCCAGATAATCGTTAAGAATGTATTGATGGAAAACATACTGGTGGATGCCACAGTTGTCTGTAGAATGAACTGTCCACTAATAACCGGTGAAACTTCAATACCGGGCATCTGCTGGACGGGCACCGTAATATTGACCGGGATCAATGCTTTCACTAGAATCACCACCCACAGGATATAGGCAAAGTTGGGGTATGCCCGGATGCTCAATCGACTTAAGGGCCATACGATTAGTGAAAGGACCAGAATCTGCCAGGATGACTGCAACAGTGCATTTATCAGTTGATCAATCATGGTCTGCCCCTTCCTGAAGTAGGTCTTTAATTTTCTTGAGATCGTCTGGATCTAGTTTTCTGTTCTTGAGGAGATAAGCAGCAAGACTTGACCCGGAGCCCTGGAAGACTCGATCAATAAAGCTGCTGGTAGCTCCATCTACGACTTCTTCTCGGGGTACTGAAGATGTATAGAAATTCACCATCCCGATTTTTTCCTTTGTCAAATAGCCCTTCTCAACCAGCCGCTCCATATAGGTTTGGATGGTTGTATAAGCTCGTTGCGCCTCTCCCGGCAGAGCTTCCATGACTTCCCGGGCAGACACTTTTTCCAAATTCCATACATGATTCATGATCAGCCATTCGAATTGGCTCAGTGCATCAAGGTTTATTCTACTACTCATATCGTCACTCTCCTACATTTGTAGTAATATATAATCCAAGGAGCTAATTGCAAAGCTTTTTTCACTCGTTCGCTTTTCGCTTATTAGTTGCATAAACATTGGAATATCGATGTAGATATTGGTCCCAGGAGTAGTAGCAACCAGACTTTGCTGGCTTTTTTTAGTTAGCTCTGGGCTAAGGCATAATCGTTGTATCATTGAGGGGCAATTATTTTTAGATTTTTCGGAATCTATAAGGGAGCTAAAATGAAAACAAAAACGATGACTATAATACTAACTCTTTTCATGATCAGCAGTATTAACGCTGCCGATTATATCGATGTCGATCGATTACCTCTGGGAGATGAGGCTAAGAGATATCATTATGTCAAAGCTGAACTGAATAAAATTCTTAATACCGATAATAATACTGTTGTAGACCAAGAATCGATGATTGCTGAACTTGCTTCAAAACGGATTGTTATGGTGGGCGAATCCCACACTGATCAAACACATCATGATATGCAGCTTGATATCATCAAAGGTTTACATGAGAGAGGAAAAGAAGTTATCCTGGCCCTCGAAATGTTCAATCCCACCCAGGATTCAATGCTGGGCCAATGGACAGCAGGAAAAATGACTGAGGACGAATGGTTGAAGGCTGATGGATTTTTTGTCACCTGGGGACATAATTACCGCTATTATAAGGCAATATTTGATTACTGCCGTGACAATAACATTACCATAAAAGGGGTAAACGCACTCCCGAATCTTGCTTCAAGAATCAACAGAGTTGGGATTGCCGGGCTCAGTGATGAAGAGCGAGCTAATATTCCCGACATCCATCTGGAGAATCAGGAACATCGGTTTTATTTTGCTTCCGCTACTCAGGGTATGGATGCGACCATGCCGACCTTGTTTCCCAATATGTATGCAGCCCAAAGTCTTTGGGATACTGCCATGGGAGAAGGTTCCATTAAACATGCTCTGGCACACCCTGACGCTGTTATCGTAACCCTCGCCGGGAGTGGTCATGTCATCTATAATTTCGGGATTGGCCGGATTATCCAAGATCGTTCTGACTTGTCTTTTGCATCAGTGGTAGCTGTTGGTGTGGATAAGGAAGTTGAGGAGTTTGGCATGATGAAAGTGCGCCGTCATCTGGAAAAAGAAAAGGCCGATGACGCAGCAGCAAAAAACAAAAAAGCTAAAGTGGGCTTCTTTAAGAGGCTTTTTGGTGGTAAAAAAGACCAGTCAACGGTGAAGATGCCTGCTATGGAAAAGGCTAAACCCGCCACAGCGATGATGCCCATGAACAAGGTCAAGGGTGAGAAAAATAAAATGCCTGCAGGTATGCCCGGGATGGGTAA
>JAOZSM010000280.1 GCA_029939675.1 Fidelibacterota bacterium | reverse complement strand
ATCAACTCTGTAGACGAATTTGCTGAATTAGGCGCAGGACAGGCAGTCTTGCAACCAGAACAACCAATGGCCTGTCCGTTTTTAGGAACTCGCCCAAGATCAGCAAAATATTTGATTACAGTCCAGATTGCCGCACCTATAGCCAGTGTCACCAGCCCAATATCAATCAACTGAGCCAATTGAAGATCCCTCCAAAATAGTGCACACTAAATGCCAGTATGTAAGCCAATGCTAATGAATAACCAATTGAGAAGAAAGTATAAGACCAGGTTCCAGTTTCACGCTTAATAGCTGCTACCGTGGCTAAACAGGGAGTGTACAGCAGGGTAAAGATTAAAAAACTAAGTGCCGCCAAAGGGGTCATCCCTGAAGATCTTAGTCCTGAAATAACACCCTGGCTTCCCTCATCAACATCATCACCTACTCCAAAAAGAACACCGTAGGTTGATACAACAATCTCTTTGGCTACAAATCCAGTAATCAAAGCCACACTCTCCCGCCAGGTAAAGCCCAATGGAGCGACAACAGGTTCAAATATTTTACCAATTTTACCAATCCACTTCTGCTC
Source organism: Fidelibacterota bacterium (assembly GCA_029939675.1). GTDB lineage: Bacteria > Fidelibacterota > UBA8477 > UBA8477 > JABMPR01 > JABMPR01. The sequence continues at coordinate 3,052 of JAOZSM010000280.1, read as the reverse complement.
AGTAATGTCACCAATTTCCTGGTGCCTCAGTGATAGGAGTTCCGCTGACTGTTGATTAAGCAATTCAGTTTTTAGAGCAGTAAACTGGCTATGAAGTTCCAGGTAGCCAGCGCTGGCTGTATAGGCCAGCATTTCTGAATGGTAGGTGTTTTTGCTCTTCTCAATCGAAGATTCATACTTGGCGGTTAGATCACTCAACTCCTGAGAATAGGTCTGGGTGACCAACGTTTTCTCAGCAGCATAATTGCGATCAATCTCAACCTCGGTGGGAAAATACCCTAAAGCCCAGACCAGGACAGATCCCACCAAAATGACCGTTCCCATCTTCTGAATAAAGAGAAAACCCCGTTCCCAGGTATGTAGAAATAGTGACCGGGTGGAAGGTCGCTGATAAGGGGGCAATTCCAGGACAAAAGGTTTTGACATACCTTTTAAAATTGTTTTGCTAAACAATTTGCCACTGGCGATGGCTGCCACAATACCCAGCACATACATGGAGAATATCACAGTGGCGGCATTTTCCGGAAAGAAGGCCCCTCCTACCAGGACATAGACAGGCAAACGTGCTGAACAACTCATGAAGGGATTGATCAGAACGGTGAGAATCCTATCTCTACGTGACTCTAGAATGCGGGTTCCCATAATGGCTGGTACATTGCAACCAAAACCCATGATCATTGGTATAAATGCTTTGCCATGAAGACCGATATTGTGCATTATCCGATCCATAATAAACGCAACCCTGGCCATGTATCCGGAATCTTCCAGAATAGCGATCACAAAGAACAGGATGAAGATGTTAGGTAAAAATACGGCTATGGCACCAACTCCCCCGATAACACCATCCACCAAGAGACTGGCAAACATACTGTCGGGTAATAGTCCAGAGAATAAATTCATCAGACCAACTACACCAGCATCGATCCAATCCATAGGGAAAGCACCCAAGTCATAGGTAATTTTAAACATCAACCACATGAATAAGCCAAAGATCGGTAGACCCAGCCAACGGTTGGTCAGAACCCGGTCGATCTGGCGGCTATAGTCAACTGAATCGTGTAATTTTTCAGTTACGCACTCCCTGATTGCCCCCTGGATAAAGCCATAGCGGGCCTGAGAAATCACAGCTCGGCCAATATCTTTAAAAAGACGTTCTATATGTTCGACGGAACGCCCGGTCTGCTCAAGAATGGCTTTCCCGTTTTCAAGCTGCCGCACCTCATCCCGGGTCTGCTTATCAGATTCCAGTAACTTTACTGCGGTCCAGCGAACCAGACGCTCTCCAGTACTACTTTGGGCAACGAGTGTACTTACCTTTTCCAGCTCTGCTTCAATATCTCGGGGATAAGTAATGTTAATGGGTCTTGATTTTTGAGACCGCTCTTGGACAACGCGCAAGATCTTTTCCTTCAGCAGCTCAATCCCAGCCCCATTTCGGCCAACAATGGGAACTACGGGTGCTCCCAGAAGTGTTGCCAATGTATCGAAATCTATCTCCAGCCCCTTCTCTTCGGCCATGTCCATCATATTAAGAACAATGACCATGGGGCGTCCTAATTCAATAAGCTGGGTAGTGAGGAAAAAGTTTCGTTCCAGATTCGAAGCATCAATGATATTTACAACAACATCCGGTTCATCATCAATGAGAAACTGCCTGGTAATGGTTTCTTCAGCAGAGAAAGCGGCCAGGGAATATGTGCCTGGTAGATCAATGACATCAAACTTGTGCTCTGAATAGGAATATTTACCAGATTTACGCTCAACCGTTACACCGGGCCAATTACCCACGTGTTGGCGGGCACCTGTCAAGGCATTAAATACAGTCGTTTTTCCACAATTGGGGTTCCCGGCAATAGCAATACTAAAATTCATTTTAACTGATGCGCTCCACAGCAATTTTTTGGGCATCCTGTCCGCGAATGGAGAGGTGATACCCCCTGACGATCAGCTCCATGGGATCTCGGAGAGGGGCGTATTTGTCCACACAGATCTCAGCATCTTTGGTGAGACCCATCTCGATCAGACGCAGTCGAAATTGTTCACTACCCCCGATCTCCTGAATCCGACCGGTTTCACCTGGTTTTAGATCACTCAGACGTAGACTGTTCTGATGTTCTGGGGAAAGTTGGTGGCGACGTTTTTTTGAATTGAACATGAATGATTTTTTTCTTTTTTATGCTACAACGAAGAAAACGAAACTAATAAAAAGTTCTGATAATTTCTGGCCCTACTGGCACTCGTTTCTATCGTCATGTTAGTTAATAATCCTGCATTCATTGCTATTTTCCGACAGGCTCCAGCGCCTGACACTCGGCACAGATACCAAAGATATACATGGTATGGGTGCTTGGTATAAAATCATGGTCTTCGCAGACTGAGAGTTGTTGAGCTTCCATTTCTAGATTGAAAAACTCAATCACTTTACCACATTGTTCACAGATCAGGTGGTCATGATGTTCATCATCTTCACGACTTCGCTCATAGCGCATCCGACCATCACCAAAATCAAGTTTGCTCACCAGTTGTTGGTCAACCAGGGCTTCCAGACTACGATAAACAGTAGCCCGACTTACATTTTTTTGTTGTTTATGGAGCTCAAAGTAGATCTCTTCAGCATCAAAATGTTCATTGGTGCTATTCAGCAGTTTAAGCAGAGCAATTCTTTGAGAAGTGGCTTTGAGTTCATGCTCCCGGAGTACTTTCTTCAGTTCATGATTTGTTGTTGCGGCCATTGTCCGATCTCCTCTTCCGATGAAGATAAGACTGATTCTCATTTACGCAAGTGCAAATAAGTCTCATTTAACATTAAGGAATAATAACATAATATGTGATGTGACCTGTGGAGTTTATGCAAATACATAAATTACCATAAGTTATCAATTGCCCCACGCTTCAGTTCCTCACGGGGGGATTCTGAATCTCCAAGCAAATAGGGCTTTAGCCCAAGATGGATTGGCACATAGTTGGGCTAAAACCCTGATATTTTTGTGGTTATCTAATCCCCAGGCTGAAGAGGCTGTGTGAAAACGGGTTGAGACCCGTTTTCACACAG
>JAOZSM010000073.1:1511-13488 GCA_029939675.1 Fidelibacterota bacterium | reverse complement strand
GTATCAGTTCCTCTTTGAGAATGCTCCCATCTCACTTTGGGAGGAAGATTATTCAGCTGTTGTTGCCATGCTAAAAGACCTTCCTGCTATAGCCGGGTCAGATATTTCAGCTTATTTCCACTCAGACCTCCAGCGCTTGGATCCGTTTATCGCTGCGTTGCGAGTAATCAATGTAAACAAAGCTTCCCTTAGATTATTTGAGAGTAAGGATAAAGCAACGCTGATTGAAGCTATGAGTGAGACTTTTACCGCTAAAAGTAAAGCAGTTTTCATTGTAGAATTAGACAATCTTTTAAAAGGATTAGACTTCTATGAGTCGCACTCGGAACTTTTGACCTTAAAAGGAAATCGACGCCAGGTAAAATTACACTTTCAGATTAACCAGGATACCAATGGACATCCAATATATAAGCGCATATTAGTTGCATTTGTAGACGTTATTGCCCTTCATGAAGTTCAATCAGAACTTTGGGAACATAATCAAGGTGCTGCTGGAATCGAGGATGCAAAAGAGAATATACTGGAAAAAACGAAACTCAGTATTGAAACTCAACTGCAGCAAAACCAAAGATTAAAATCCATCAGTACGCTTGCTCGAGGCGTTGCCCATGAGATAAACAATCCCCTAACCGGACTTCTAAATTATGCTACATTTATTGAGGAGGAGGTCAAAAGTCCCCAATTGCAGGAGTTTGCGGCTGGTATCCGAAAAGAAGGCAAACGGGTTGCGGAAATTGTAAGCAATCTCCTGACTTTTGCTCAACAAGATCCAGGTTTAAAATATTCAGTTAAAATCATAGAAATTGTTCGTAAAGCTGTCATGTTGATTAATCAATCCTTAATGACAGATGGTATTCATCTAGATATAACTGGAGTAGATCAAACTGTTTCGATCAAGTGTCGGATTCAGGATATTCAACATGTGATCCTGAACCTGCTTACCAATTCATGGCAGGCAATTAATCGCAGAATTTATCATTCTCCGGAACGCAAACAGATATCTGTTAGAACAAGTTTTATTGAGATAGAGGACCAAAAGTATCTAAGGCTTGGTGTGATCGATAATGGTGATGGTATTCCAGAAGAAGATATCGAAAATGTGTTTGATCCCTTTTTTTCAGGACAGCCGCGAACCAGAGGTGTGGGTATGGGGCTAGCTGTCGCTTATGGCATAATCAGTGAAAATGGGGGCCAAATATCCATCCAATCCAAGATTGGACAGGGCACCCGGATATTTATTGATTTACAGCCAGAGAGTGACCCTGGCTGAGTATGAGCCCGCTACAGGAAAGAATATGATGACAGATACAGATGTAGTAACACCCATCGAGTCCAGTACCAAAACCATATTAGTTGTCGATGATGAAGAGTCTATTAGAAAAACATTAAAATACATGCTGGAACAGGTCAACTATTGTGTGCATACTGCGGAACATGCTGCAGTAGCTCTGGAAATACTCAATAAAAATAGAATCGATCTGGTTATTTCTGACATAGTTATGCCTGAGATTAGCGGTTTGGAGTTGGTAGAGCAGATCAAAAAGCTATATCACCCTCCAGAGATTCTGCTGATCACTGGAGATCCTTCATTGGAGACCGCTACCAGCGCAGTTCAGTTGGGTGTTTTTGATTATATTTCCAAACCACTAAAAAAACGAGCCCTGTTGGATGTGGTTCACCGGGCCCTGGAGAAGAAAGAACTCCTCTACGAAAAGGAACGACTTCAGCAGCAAAACAGACGCTACCTGCAGGATTTAGAAGAAAAACTGGATCAGAATACCTATCGTTTACATTTGTCCGAAGAGAAATATCGTAGTTTATTTGAAAATACAAATGTGGGAATTGGAATAGCTGATTTGCATGGGAATGTGATTGACGTCAATCCAGCTATGTGTCGAATAACTGGTTTCTCAGAGAAAAACTTCCGTAAAACCAAGCTAGATTCAACTATTGTTGATCCAAATTCTCTGGTAGAATTAACTCGTATTCTGAAAAAGAATCGTACTGTTGATAACTTTGAGGTGGAACTATTTCGAGCAAATGGCTCGACTTATTGGGCTAGTATCAGCACTAGAGTAATAAGTTTTAAAACTCAAACGGGGGTCCTTACCACCCTGATAGAAATCACAGATCGCAAAGAATATGAGCTGAGTTTGAAAAAAGCCCTGGCTGATAAAGAAGAAATGCTCCGCGAGATTCACCACCGAACTAAGAATAACATGAATGTGATTATTTCTTTGCTCAATATGCAGTCCTATTCCAGTTCGAATAAGCAGGTCAGGGATATTCTCGAGAAAGTGAATGATCGGATATTCTCAATGTCTTTGATACATGAACAGATCTATCTGGCAAAAGAGTTTTCATCCATTGACCTGCCGCTCTATGTTAATTCACTGCTTATGCGACATTACTCCAGTACTGAAGGGAGTATGCAAAATATTCAAATTGAGAAGAAGCTTGACGAAGTCAGAATCGGTTTATCCAAAGCATTGCCCCTGGGCTTGGCATTAAATGAAATTTTGGCCAATGTAGTAAAACATCCCTTTGCACCGGAAACGCAGGGCCAAATAACTATCAATGTGAATAGCTTACCAAATCAGTCCATCCAGATTATAGTGCGGGATAATGGAAAAGGGTTTCCAGAAGATCTGGATTTGCTTGATCCGCCCACCCTGGGTTTGCATATGGTCAAAATCCTGATTGAAGACCAACTGGGGGGATCTCTCCTGCTCAGCTCAGATCAGGGAGCTCGGGTTGAAATTAAATTTCCTCTGGATATTGGTCCAGAAGCTCACCATAATTAAAGCTGGAGCAACACAGTGAATATGCATATCAAAACCATTCTACTAGCATTTACAGCCAAGACGGCTAGTCAGATCAAGCAACTTGAGGATGTTTTCAAGGATTACCAGATATTTCAGACGGCTAGTGCCGCATCTTGTACTAAAATTCTTCTGGAAAATCAGATCGATCTTTTGGTTATTGATGAGGATCTACCCAGTGTTAACGAGGTTATTCAGGGCTTTTCTCTAGACAATAAGCCAGGCATGGTTCTGGTCATTTGTGCTGAAGATAGAATCCCTTTCTGGGAGAGCCTGATCCCCGAGTCAATCGATGAGTTTTTTAAAAAGCCAATTAGAGTTGGGAAATTATTTCGTTTTATCAAACTGTATCTGACTGGAAAGAAGGTTGAACAGTACGAGGTTATTTTCGATTCTATGCCTTATGGGGGCGAGGTTATGAATCAAGAGGGCTTTATTGAGGAAGTCAGTCAGCGGACTTGCACCCTCCTGGGATACCAGAGAAACGAATTATTAGGAAAATCTTTTTCCAAACTACTTAGTTCAGAGAGCATACACCTCTTTAAGACCAATCTCCAGCATGTTTTGGCAAATCAAATGGTTAGTATCGAAGTTGATCTCAAACACAAGGATGGCAGCCTGATCCCAGTCCTGCGATCTGCCAAACTCATTCCGGATGATCGAGACCCAGCATTATCCCGGATTCTGGCTTTTAATTTGGATATTTCTGAACTCGTTCAAGAGCGTGAGACAACCACAGCAACGCTGCGGCTGTTACAGGACTCGCAGCAGGTTGCTAAAATTGGATCATTTTTTTATAACCTGGAACAGGATGAGTGGACGGTTACCCAGGTAATTAAAGATATGCTGGCGTTGACTGATGATCATTCCCGACAGATCAAAGACTGGGCTGCTTTTATCGGTCCAAACCACGCATCTATTTTCAAAACCTTCATCCAGCAGCTGCCGGAGATGGATCAGTTGCATTTTGAGTTGACCTATCAAATGATTCGTCAAAATGACCAAGCCATGATCTGGGTTAAACATTCCGGTAGATGTAAACGCAATGGGGCAGGACGGATAACCAGTTTTACTTCTACTGTACAGGATATTACAGAGACAAAATTACAATCTGAAAGCCTGAAGCGTAGTGAGCAGCGCTTGAAATTATCCCAACATTTGGCTCGGTTGGGGACCTTCCTGGCTGATCCTATCGGTGATAAATTAACTGCCAATTCCATTTTTGCAGAGATCGTTGGTATTGATAATTCAGTTCCCTTGACCTATTCGGGCTGGTTGGACAATATTCATCCCGGAGACCGAAAGCGTTTGGCCCACAAATATGAACAGCATACTATTGATAGGAATACACTCAACAGTGATGACTTTAGAATAATTCGTGAAAATGATGGTGAGGTGCGGTGGGTGAACGAACTCACTGAATATCAATATGATAGAGAGGGGCTAGTTACTCAGGTATCAGGAACCATTCAGGACATTACTGAACGGATTCTGGCTCAACAAAAGATCGAGGAGAGTGAACAGATTCTTCTGCGTTCACAACAGGTGGGTCGTTTGGGCAGTTATGTGCTAAATATTGAAGCTGGCAAGTGGAACAGTTCAGCCATTTTGGATCAGATCTTTGGTATTCCTGAGAACTATCATAAAGATGTCCAGAGCTGGCTGGGATTGGTGTATGAATCCGATCGTGATGATATGCATAAATACTTCATCGAAAACATCCTGGGTCAGGGGCAGGCCTTTGATAAAACATATCGGATTTTACGAAAACAGGATGGAGCAGTTCGATGGGTGCATGGCTTGGGTTCGCTTGAATTTGATGAAGATGACAACCCAATTAAAATGTTTGGTACAATTCAGGATGTGACCCGGCAGAAGGAATATGAAGCAGAATTGCGCAAATTATCCTTTGCTCTTGAGCAGTCACCCGCCTCAATTGTTATTACCGATCTGCAGGGAAACATCGAGTATGTTAATGCCAAGTTTATGGAAGTAACTGGCTATGCACTGGATGAGCTACTGGGACAAAATCCCCGTCTATTAAGCTCTGGAGAAACTTCTCAGGCAGATTATAAGATATTATGGGATACAGTGTTAGGCGGTGATATTTGGCAGGGGGAATTTCACAACAAACGCAAAGATGGAAAATTGTATTGGGAATGGGCCATCATTTCACCGATACGGGACCCCGCCGGAAATATTACACAGATACTGGCAGTTAAAGAAGATATCACTCAGAAAAAGATCGATGCTGAAAAACAGCATTCGTTACAGGAGCAGCTTCATCAAGCCCAGCGTATGGAGGCGATTGGTATCCTGGCTGGCGGGATAGCTCATGATTTCAATAACATCTTACAATCAATGTATCTTTATTTGGGGATGGCTCAAGATGCCTTACCTGATGGGGATGTGAGGGATGACATTATCCAGGTCTCCAAGGCTGCTCAAAGAGCTAAGGATTTGGTAAGTCAAATTCTGACCTATAGTCGCCGAGGTGAAACAGAGAACAGCAAAGTCTTGATTCAATTTGTGGTCAAAGAAGCCATCAAGTTTCTAAAAGCTTCATTTCCCCATTCAATCAAGGTGCAGGAAGACATTAATACTGAATGTCCACCTGTTTACTGTGATCCTACTCAAATTCACCAGATATTCATGAATATTTGCACCAATGCTTATGATGCTTTGCCTGAGAAAACGGGGACGATCAAAGTGACCCTTGATCTGATTGAATTGGGACCGGAAAAAGATGAGCAGATTCTGGTTGATGATGGAATATATCTTGATCTGATCATATCAGATACGGGTCATGGAATGTCACCGGCAGTACTGGCTCTCATATTCAACCCATTCTTCTCAACCAAGGAGCCTGGCATGGGTACTGGTCTAGGCTTATCGGTAGCTCTGGGCATCATGGAGGAACTGGGCGGTCAGATTCTGGTAGAGAGTGAGGAAGGTCAGGGCTCTACATTTCGATTGCTTTTCCCGACCAGCAAAGAAATTGATCCTGATGTAGATGTTGAATTTGCACCCATTCTTGATTTAGAAGAAATCAGCGTTCTCCTGGTTGATAGTGAGGATGATGTTCGGGAAGGAACCCAGAGGACTCTGGAAAAATTTGGCTGTCAGGTGACCAGCTGTCAAAACTCGCATGAAGCCCTTGCGCAGCTCACAGTGAACCCGGATAGTTTTTCCATAGTTGTAGCTGATTTTGATTTATCCGGAATGACCGGTCTAAAATTAGCTGAGATAGTTAAACAGGATTACCCTCAGCTGGCATTTGTACTTATGAGTGGCATGAATCCACAAGAGCTAGAAGAATACGATCTGAGTCAGGTCGATGCCTTGCTCAAAAAGCCATGGCAGATAATCGATCTCCTGGCAACGTTGTCCAAGGTGGTCTCTGATTTGAATGTTACGGATGCAACTCACTCAGAAGAAGAAAATTAATATTATGAATAATTATAAGGTTCTTGTCATTGATGATGACATTCAGGTCAGGGAAGCACTGCAAACGCTTTTGGAACGAAACCACTATAGTGTCAGCACTGCTTCAAGCGGTAGTGCTGGATTAAAGCAGGTTCGTGAAAGTGATCCGGATCTGGTACTCTCTGACATAATGATGCCTGAAATGGATGGCGTTGAAATGCTTAAAAGGCTCAAAAAGATGGTCCCGGATCTGCCAGTAGTGCTTATGACTGGCTATTCATCCATCGAAGGTGCCGTTAAAGCCATTCGCCACGGTGCTGATGAATATTTAACCAAACCTTTGGATCATGTGGAAGTATTGCACGTGATTGAGAAAGCCCAAAAGCAGCAGCAGCTCAGTGAACAGAATAAGATGCTGCGCCAACGGCTGGCCCAGAAACCCCGCCAGGAACTGATTGGTGAATCTCCTGAATTAAAAAAAGTTAAGCAGGAAATTGCTCAATCTGCTAATTCCAATATTTCGGTACTCATTCTAGGAGAAAGTGGTACGGGCAAGGAACTCATCGCTGAAGCGATCCACCGGCAAAGTGCTCGCAATGAGGAGCCATTCGTAGCGATCAATTGTGCAGCTATTCCCAATGACTTGCTGGAAAGTGAGCTGTTCGGGCACGAAAAGGGGGCTTTTTCCGGCGCAACAGTAAGAAAATACGGCCTATTTGAAATGGCTAATCGTGGAACGCTTTTTCTGGATGAGATTGGTGAAATGTCTCTACCCCTTCAATCCAAGATCCTCAGAGCTCTGGAGACTCAAAAAATTCGCAGGATCGGTTCGACCAAAGAGATTTCTACAGACTTTAGATTGATCTGTTCCACCAATTTAAATATCCAGAAAGCAATGGATGAAGGCAGCTTTCGGACCGATCTGTATTATCGAATTAGTCCCTTTATTATTACTGTTTCACCCCTGCGGGAGCGGGCCAGTGATTTACCGCTGCTATTGCAACATTTTGTAGCTGTTGCCGGTTATCCCCACCTACAATGGGAGGATGAGTTTTTAAAAGCCCTGACGCAGTACCGGTGGCCGGGAAACATCAGGGAGCTAAAAAATGTAATTGACCGGGCAGTCCTGATTGGCGATGGACAGGTTTTGCGTCATGCAGATCTGGGATTGCACATTCTTGATGAGCGTAGCGCAAACAGTAAGTCTGATCCAACTAAAATCTTAACTCTGGCTGAAGTGGAACAGCAGCATATAGCCAATACGGTCCGTAGTGTTAACAATAAGACCAAAGCAGCAGAAGCGCTGGGAATCAGCTTAAAAACTCTTTATAACAAGTTGCATTCCTATACGCAGAAAGGTGGGTAACGAAACTGCCGATTGATTTTGTTTGTCTGCAGCATTTGTGTGGTGCAGCCGGCAGATCATCTACTGTACTTACCCCCAGTGCAATCCTTTGGGCTCTTGATTAAAAATAATAGACTATTCAGAGCAGATGGTGATGGAGGCCTGTTTGCTTTGACAAAATGATAGTCCTTTCCTTTGCCGTAACATTAATTATCTGAGCTCCCCAATGTGTAATAATTACAATTGTTACATGGTAAGTATTGCAAATCTGCTCTAGCATCAATCTTATTTAATTTATATAACATCAATATAAATAGTATCTAAGTAGATCTTGTAGGTGCTGGCATACAAATTGGATTGTTAACGAAGTATGAATGAAAAAATAAATCCCCAAACTGCAAACCTTGATTCGACGTTAAGTGAAATCGTGATTCTCATCATTGAGGATGACAGCAATATCCGAAATGCTATCAACACCCTGCTATCCCGTCAGGGTTACACGGTTATTGAGGCAAGTCATGGCCGGGAAGGAATGGGAATTCTTCAGGATTTTGGTGTTGATCTGGTTATCACTGACATTTTTATGCCTAATATGGACGGCCTGGAAGTCATCCGTTCTATCCGAAAAAATAACAAAGAGTTGAAAGTTATCGCAATCTCGGGTGGGGGGCAAATGCACCTGACTGAATGTTTACGCTGGGCCAAAGCCTTTGGTGCAGATAAAACGCTCACAAAACCGATCAAGCATACCGAATTATTAGAAAATGTTGCAGAACTGACTCAAAACAAAATTGCATAGTTGATGCCTCGCAAAAAGTAGATAACAGAATATTGAAATCACCCAAAAATCAATAAATATAGCCACTTATGTGAATACTGACGAGAGGGGCTTTTGGCGGGATCGTCATAGTTGACGCAGTATTTTGAAACAGGACGTTAAGGGATTTATTATCAGTATAAGTTAAAATCTAGTTGGTGGGCATCTTCGTATCTTCCCAATACCCCGGCAATCCTAGCCTGATGTCCACCAGCTCTTTCCAGTCAATCATTTTTACTACTCATGAAACAGCTCTCAGGCAATCCAGATCGATTTGATATTTACGAATTCTCGGATCCCGAAATAGGATAATTCACGACCATAGCCGGACCGTTTTACACCACCAAAGGGTAAACGGGGATCTGAAACTGTCATTCCATTAACAAAAACAGCACCACTTTCAATCTGCCTGGCCATGGCTTCACCTTTGACCAGATCCTGAGTCCAGAGGGATCCACCTAAACCAAAATCAGAATCATTTGCCACTAAAATTGCTTCATCAGCATTCTTAACCGGAATGATGGCTGATACAGGTCCAAAGGTTTCTTCATGGTAGAGACTCATCCCGCTTTTTACATCAGCGACTACAGTGGATTCATAATAGGCACCTGGCCTGTTGATCGGTTTGCCGCCAAGGACCAAGCGGCCTCCTGCCTTTAAAGTCGATAATACTTGAGCGTGGAGTTCATCTCTCAGGTCAATACGGGCCATGGGACCAACCTGGGTTTGCTCGTCCAGGGGATCACCCACGATCATATTGGCCATGATTGCGGTTTGCTTTGCTTCAAACTCGGCGGCCATGGATTCAACCACAATAAAGCGTTTTGCTGCGATACAACTTTGGCCAGTGTTGATCATGCGAGCCTGGGCTGCAGCATGTACGCAGACATCAATATTGGCATCTTCCAGCACGATATAGGGATCAGACCCACCGAGCTCCAGCACCGTCTTTTTTAGCTCGCGACCAGCAATTGAGGCCACCTGCATGCCAGCCGCTTCACTGCCAGTGAGGGTCACAGCTCTGATATGTTTATTAGTGATGACCGGCTCTACATCACTGGCCGGAATCATCAGAGTGCGAAATAAATGTTCAGGAAATCCAGCTTTAAGAAATACATCCTCAATGGCTAAAGCACAACCCGGGACATTTGATGCATGTTTGAGCACGCCGGCATTGCCAGCCATGAGCGCTGGGGCTGCAAAGCGGAAGACCTGCCAGAAGGGGAAGTTCCAGGGCATGACTGCGAGAACAATTCCTATGGGCTCGTAACTGATAAAGCTCTTTGAAGCATTGGTTTCAACCAATTCATCTGCGAGAAAGTTTTCGGCATTATCTGCATAATAATCACAAACCCAGGCGCATTTTTCAACTTCGGCTCTGGCACCTGATATGACTTTGCCCATTTCCAGGGACATGAGCGTGGCATATTCTTCCAGGTTGTCACGTAAGACCTGAGCAGCCCGGTGCATCAGTATGCGGCGGTGCTCGAAATCTGTTTTTTTCCAGGAAATCCAGGTAGTGTGAGTTTGGTCGATGATGGTGCTGATTTCGTCAGTAGAATGATTCTGGTATTCTTTGATCAGCTCATTGGTTGCCGGGTTAAATGCTCGCATAAATGATTCCTTTTTAACCAATCGTTAACTTGAAGTAATGCGTGCTAATATATAAGCTCAAGTGCTGGTGAGATATGAATTCCTCATTTGAAAATATACTTGAATCAGCTTAATTTGGACAACTAAAATAGGGGAGACTTGCTTTGAAAATTGGTAACAATCAGATCATTATATTTTTGCTCGGGTTTATACCCAAGCTGCTCATGGCAACCGGAACTGTTTATCTCGTTCTGGGGTCAGATACAGCAATCTGGGATGGCATGTCGGTTAATCGCTATGAATGTACCTACAATCAAGCCCTCTATACTGATCCCATGGAAAATGCCTACGGAGTGATGGATCCTGCTTTCCGGGCTCAATTTACTGATTCTTATGGTCAGCCCCTTAAAATGACCTGGTGGATGATGGCCGGGAATATTTTCCGGTATGCCACCAATACTAATGTCCCTGTGCCCAATATCATGACGCTCTACCTGATGCAGAAATATCATGGTAGCGAGATTCTGACAAACGGTGATGAAGTGAGCCTCCATTATCATACTTTCAAGTGGACGGACTATGATCAGGATGGAACCTACTATTGGAACCAGACGCTGGCCTTTGAGGAAAGTCGGGACGACTTTGATGTAACTCTGGCTCAGTTTCTGCTCGAAGAGGATATTTTTCCGGTCTCATTTCGGAGTGGTTGGCATTACATGGATAATGGCTGGCAGCATTATCTAAATGAATTATTACCATATAGTATGCACAATGACTGGCCGGCTCAGCATACCGACTTGGTGGAGCCATTGGACAATACCTATGATTGGTCTGGAGCAACAGCCGACTTTGTTCCTTACCGTCCATCCCTGGAGAATTATCAGTTGGATGGTGACGGTCCAGGCTGGAATGTACGGTCGGCCCCTTTCCAAAGAGTGAATACCCTGGGATTAATGGATACAGTTTTTGCTCACGCCAGTACTGGAGTGGATCAGGTCGCGTGTTTTTGGGCGCATCTACCGGAAAATGATTTTCTGGATAATGTAGCTCTTATGGATGAACTGGCTCACAACGCCGCGGATGCCTATCCTGATGTAGATTTTCGCTATTGTACAGCAATAGAAGCCATGCAACTTTGGCGGGGAACCAGCGATACGACGGGTCCAGTGATCAATATAGAAGAACAAATCTCAGGCAATGATCGTTACTATACGATCACCAGTGATGAACCCCTATTTCAGCCGCAGCCCTTTGTGGCAGCTAAATTCAAAGATGAAACATATGTTGTTCTGACCTGTACTGAATCCGCTGATAATGTCTGGAATACAGAGTTCATTCCGTATTCTGATGAGTTGGCCAAGCTGGGCGTTGCAGCCACAGATACTGCAGGGAATGTTACTACAGCATTTGTCTCAATCATCCCGGATGATATCTATGTTGATAATACCGATCCTGAATACCTGGAATATAATGGAAATTGGAGTACCCAAACTGATGCGGCCTGGGGCACTGATTTCCGTGTTGCTCAAGTGGATGCCGCAAACCCGATTCATGTGGGCTGGGATCCGGAGATTACCGAATCGGCTTATTACCACGTTTTTGTTCAAGTTCCTGATATAAGCTCATCGACCTGCTCGCTGGACTTCGTATTGCACTCTGGATCGGTAGTCGACACAGTTAGTTTAAGAGCACCTTTGCCCGCTAACGAGTGGATCTATTTGGGAACTCCATATCTTGATCAAGGCCAGAATCCGGTCCTGGAACTATTCAGCAGGTTGCCTGATTCTGTCACTTCTGCCAGCATACCGGTGGATGTAGTGAAATTTTCAGCACTGGTGCGAGACCGGGATATCCGAATCTCAAGTAATATGATAAATTATGGAGAAGTGATTCTGGACCGAACTACCTGCCGGACTATTGAAGTCCGTAATCGGGGTCTGGAGGGAGTCACCATCCAAAATATCCAGAGTAGCT
>JAOZSM010000073.1:0-1411 GCA_029939675.1 Fidelibacterota bacterium | reverse complement strand
CAGGCCTGGGGAAATTCCAGTCGGTATGCCTGGATAAATACAACTGCCTCTGCTGCATTTACGCTTCAATTGGAGCTGTCCGGGATTTATGATACTTTTGAGATTGTTCCTAATACCGTTAATTCCAGCAATAATGCCCTGTATATAATGAAAATAGCTGGCATGGCCATTGACTCGGTTTATCGGGATCAGAATGCTGGAAGTGGTGATTGGGTGAGGATTGGACGTTATTACTTACCGGCTGCGGTGCCCATCACTTTGGAAGTTCATGATCCTGGGACGAGTACTGCAGGATCGGTTCTTCGAGCTGATGCGGTCAAATTTCAGATGATTGAGCCAGTAAATGGAGCTGATGAGCATTTCACCAGCCAAAGGCCTGATGAGTTCAGGCTGAACCAAAATTACCCAAACCCCTTCAATCCGATCACGACAATTAGTTACACATTGGCTAAGCAAACCTCTATCACCTTAACTGTCTTTGATATTCGAGGTCAAGTGGTTGTTCAGCTAGTGGACGCCCAGAAAGTTCCTGGCAATTATAAAGTGCAGTGGAATGGCTTGAACCAATCAGGTAATCTTGTCAGTACGGGTGTGTATTTGGGTCGGCTGGTTGGAGGCGGGGATAGTCAAACCATCAAGATGGTTTACTTGCGTTGAGTCTGACTATTTTGAGAAAAAAAAACGCCGGTACTCCAAAAGAGCCCGGCGTTTAAAGAATTCTTAAAAAGAATTAGACGGCAGTAACGTTCTCAGCCTGAGGACCTTTTTCGCCCTGTGTGACATTAAGAGTAACGTTTTGTCCCTCTTTTAATGTTTGGTGTCCAGAACCATTAATTGCGCGATAATGAACAAACACGTCTGGTCCATCTTCTTGTTGAATAAATCCGTAGCCTTTAGCATCATTAAACCATTTGACCACACCGTTGACTAATTGATCAGCCATTTGTACCTCTTTCTTAAACATTGCCACTCTAGGTGACATTCTACTTGCCAGGCTCTTCTACATATCGTCTGCAGAAAGCATTACCGTCCAAAGTGGACTCTCCTGACATTTGCCTTGAATATGGGCGGTGAAAATTAAAAACAAACAACCATTTACAACTATTTTCACTTTATTTGTCAATGATGGTTCCTCTATTATTCAAGATAATTAACATTTCAAAGTGCTCATAAGATAGCATTATGGGTCAATATTTAGTTCGTATTAGGGGGACAATACCTGGCAAACAATACCATATTCACTTCCGAATGCCCTCTTCAAGTTAGGTTCTGTTGCCCTTCGGGGGGGAGGCGAGCTGGAGTGTCTTACTGTTCTCGAAGCATGACACGTTCCGCGCACTTTGAGCTGAAATTAGGGTGCGCCAAGCAAAGCTGGTGCTTTCAAGCTGGACAATCCAGCCCAGACAAAGGC
>JAOZSM010000279.1 GCA_029939675.1 Fidelibacterota bacterium | reverse complement strand
ATTGATTGAAGGTAAGGCTATTCAGCTTCATCCATTGGTTTGTACCGCTTTTAATGCTGATTTTGATGGCGATCAGATGGCAGTTCATGTGCCCTTATCTGTTGAGGCTCAGGTTGAAGCCCGGGTTTTGATGATGTCCACCAATAACATTCTTTCTCCTGCCAGTGGTGGCCCGATCATTATTCCCAGCCAGGATATCGTTCTTGGTCTGTACTATATGACCCGAGAGAGATACGGAGTAAATGGTGAGGGCTCAATATTTTCTTCACCAGTCGAGGCAAGAATTGCCTATGACCATCAGGCTGTCCATATGCAGGCCGGGGTTAAGGTGCGCATTAAGGGTGAAATAATTAAGACCACTATGGGTCGGATTCTGGTTAGTGAGTTATTGCCTGATTCGGTACCCTTTGCTTTAGTTAATAAAGAACTCTCCAAAAAAGAACTGGGATTTCTGGTTGATTATACCTACCGTCATGCTGGAACAAAAGATACGGTTATTCTCGCTGATCGCCTGAAGGATCTTGGTTACGAATTTGCTACCATTGCCGGAATCTCGATTTGTATCAACGATATGAAAATTCCTGTTCGTAAGGAAGAGTTGGTCGAAGATTCAGAAAGAGAAGCGGCGGATGTCGACACTCAGTATTCTGATGGTCTGATCACCAGTGGTGAAAAATATAATAAAATTGTTGATATCTGGTCGAAGGCAACGGATAAGATCACCAAAGAGATGATGGATGAAATGGCTGTTGACTATGTCCGTGATTCCGACAACAAGATGAAGGAGATCAAGAGTTTTAATTCGGTCTTCATCATGGCTGATTCAGGGGCTCGTGGTTCTAAGGATCAGATTCGACAGCTGGCTGGCATGCGGGGTTTGATGGCTAAACCTTCAGGTGAGATCATTGAAACCCCTATTAAGGCAAATTTCCGTGAAGGGTTAACGGTTCTTGAATATTTTATTTCCACCCATGGAGCCCGTAAGGGACTTGCTGATACGGCCTTGAAGACGGCTAACTCCGGATATTTGACCAGACGTCTGGTTGATGTTGCCCAGGATTCAACCATTGTTATGAAAGATTGTTCAACTATGCGCGGAACAATGGCTGAACCTCTCACTGAAGGTGGTGAGGTGATTGTTCGTATCGGGGAGCGTATTCTCGGTCGGGTTGCACTTGAAGATGTGGTTGACCCTCATACCGGTGAAGTCATCCTAGAAATGGATGAAGAGATCACCGAGGTAAAAGTTGAGGCCATTGAGGCCGCAGGAATTGATCAGGTTATGATTCGTTCTGTACTTACCTGTGAGGCCAAGCGTGGTGTTTGTGCTATGTGTTATGGTCGTGACCTTGGTCGGGGTCATATGGTGAATATTGGTGAGGCGGTTGGAATTATTGCTGCCCAGTCTATTGGTGAACCAGGAACCCAGTTGACCATGCGTACATTCCATATTGGTGGGACAGCGAGTAGGTCGGTTGAACAGGCTGAAGTTCGTACCCAGCGCGGCGGTACGGTCCAATATAAAGCCTTGCAGTCTGTAAAAAATTCCGAGGGCTTCAGTATTGTCATGAATCGTAATGCCGAGATCGTCATTCTTGATGATCAGGGTGTTGACCGTGAACGCTTTCCTGTGCCCTATGGTGCAGAGTTGAAAGTCATTGATGGAGGCAAGGTAGATCCCGGTACAGTCATTGCAGATTGGGATGCCTTTTCTATCCCCATTGTCGCTGAGCTTGGGGGCAAGGTAAAATACGGTGATGTGGTAGAAGGTGAATCCATGCAGGAACGGGTTGATCAGATCACCGGCAAGGCGAGTAAAGTTATTACTCCCCTTGCAGCTGGTAAACAGTTGAGTCCTCGTATTGCCATCAAAGATCCGGAAAAACCACGAACGACCCTGAAAATTCCGGGCACTGAATTGGAAGCCCGCTACCTTCTGCCGGTTGGTTCTGTAATTACGGTGAATGAGGGTGATCTGATTGAAGCAGGCAGCGTTGTTGCAAAAATACCCCGAGAAACCACCAAAACCAAAGATATTACAGGTGGTCTGCCCAGAGTTGCGGAGCTGTTTGAGGTTCGTAAACCAAAAGAGCAGGCAATTATTACCGAGATTGACGGACGGGTAAATTTTGGTAAAGAGCTCAAGGGCAAACGCAGGGTTGTCGTTACTCCAGAAACTGGTGAACCTAAGGAGTATTTAGTTCCCAAGGCAAAACATACCATTGTCCATGAAGGTGATTATGTTAAGGCCGGTGAGCGACTCATGGAGGGCTCTATCCTACCCAATGATATTCTCCGGGTTCTCGGGGCGGAAGAACTCGCCAGGTTCCTTGTAGATGAGATTCAGGAGGTCTATCGTCTCCAGGGGGTAAAGATCAATGATAAACATATTGAAACCATTGTTCGCCAGATGCTGAAAAGGGTAAAAGTAACTGATGCGGGTGATTCCGTCTTTATGCTGGATCAGTTTATTGAGTGGTGGAAATTCCAAGAGGAAAATGAGCGCCTGCTTGCCCAGGGTTTATCACCAGCTGCTGCTGAACCTTTACTTTTAGGCGTGACCAAGGCCTCATTATCGACTGATTCTTTTATTTCTGCGGCCTCATTTCAGGAAACAACTAAGGTGCTGACCAATGCAGCAATGTTTGGAAAGGTTGATGAACTTGCCGGATTAAAAGAGAATGTTATCATGGGACGGTTGATTTCTGCAGGCACTGGCTTGCCTCAATATCGACTGAGCCGCAAGGATATACGATAAAAAAATCTTGACATTAATTATGGATTCGTCTATATATGTCGATTTCGTGTCTGTTAAAGATTGCAGATTACGTTTATTTATTTGAAAAAGGAGTTGTTGGAATGCCCACAATTAATCAACTTGTCAGGAAGAGACGGAAGAAAATGACCAAGCGGTCAAACACTCCGGCTTTACAGAATTGTCCGCAAAGACGCGGGGTTTGTGTTCGAGTTTATACAACAACACCGAAAAAGCCTAACTCTGCATTACGTAAAGTCGCAAGGGTTCGCTTGACCAACGGAATTGAGGTTACCTCCTACATTCCAGGTATTGGTCACAATCTGCAGGAACATTCAGTTGTTCTTATTCGTGGTGGCCGTGTAAAAGATTTACCAGGTGTGCGTTATCATGTTGTTCGTGGAACCTTAGATACACTTGGGGTCAGTGATCGTCGACAGGGTCGTTCAAAGTACGGGGCCAAACGTCCTAAATAAGGCGAAGGTTGGCGTAATACACGTTCAATAAGAGGTTAACAATGCCAAGAAAAAAATTAAAAAATAAGCGAACAACCACACCCGATCCTACATATAATTCGGTTTTGGTTTCTAAATTCACCAATGGTTTGATGCTTGATGGTAAAAAAGCACTTGCCAGACGAATGTTTTATGATGCCATGAACATCATTGACGAAAAAGTTGCCGATGAAGAGCCCTTGACTATTTTTGAGGGAGCGATGGAAAATGTTCGCCCCAGGCTTGAAGTAAAAAGCAGGCGTGTAGGTGGTGCTACATATCAGGTACCCATTGAAGTTCGCCCTGAACGTCGCAATGCATTGGCTATACGTTGGATAATTTCGTTTGCTAAAAGTCGTTCTGGACAAAAAATGTCTGATAAACTCGCCGGTG
>JAOZSM010000278.1 GCA_029939675.1 Fidelibacterota bacterium | reverse complement strand
CCACGGCGGCATTTTACGGAGACGGATGTGAGACACAAAAAAACGCCGCTAAAAAACGACGTTTCACAATTTAGCGGCCGACCCCTATTAAATATTTAACTACAGGGGCTCCCAAAGGGCAATTTGTTTGGGCCAGTCATAATCTTCATAATTACCAAAACCCTGAGCCCATTGATAATATTCCGGGTATTGATCATCCAGAAAATCCATGTTCTTCCAAAGAATAACATTTTCGGCAATGAGAGGACCGCTAAGCTGCCCTCTTTCAAGAACAATTGTCCCTGCTGAATAAATTGCCCCCTCAATATGATCCCTTTGAGATGACCACCACCACTCATAAAAATAAAAGACATTGTCCGGGTTAGTCAAAACCAGAGCAGGATTAACAGTACTGCCATCTTCATATGCACTTACAGTATTATTCCGATAGAAATCAATTTCAATTCCAGTAAATATCATGGTAGTATTGTTTAATGTTATTTCTCTAAAGGTAAGATTGCTTCCAGAAAATATGAGAATACCTTCTATCAAATCCCAATCACGGAAAGTGCGATTATTATCGGTATAAACTGAATCTGCATTTGCCAGCCAATAATTCAAATCAACTTCCGGTAAAAAGGGGAAATCATCTCGTCTACGATGGGCACTCTCTTCCCCAACAGTTCTGTTTGAGTATCCAATTGGATTATTTGTAGCAACAGCGCGTTTAAAGTGTGAGTCCTCTTCAAGATTCAACGTAAGACCACTCACCTCATCACCGGCATTTTTTGTAATGGTTAATACCATGGATGTACTATCATAGCTACTTTCAAGATCACCCTGAGTATAAGTACCCAAACTATCGCCACCAGCATTGATCCGCCACATGACAACATTGGCAAATGATTCAACCTCAATTTGATCCTGCAAAGTATGGACCGCCGTCTGTGTATCTAAATTGACCAATTGAGACAGGGACATAACACCTAGACCGGTGACACTAAAGATCACAGCTGTAATCATGATTGCCACGATATACATCTAGTTTGGCTCCATCATTGCGGTGTACTCATTCGATTTCATAGCTTGCCAATATAGACATTATTAAGTTTTTTTTACTTGAAAAATCACCTTTTTTGGCATCTTCTTTAGGACTCCCTTACACTTACAATATTTGCGCCATATTTTAAATAGCATCCTATCTTTATATATAATAGTCTGTTACATGTGGAACATAAATATTCATCATCAAATATCTGTATTATTTTTATGCTTACAATGTGATAAATGTCATATTTGACACACTCGCAAAAAGTATATGATTAAACCTGAATATCAATACCTTGCCTCTGCGTTCTTCATCATTAATTTCTGATGGTTACCAACCATTCTAATTCCAGCGTATCACCTGCCTCAAATATGTCCATTGAAATATTCAATATCTTCCTACTGTACCCATCTCGGTGGCTGAATAACAGGTTCGCAATATCAGAATCAACGGGATAGTGGGCCAGAGAATCGATCTTCCAATTCAGCTTTAAAGCTTCCAGTGATATGTGATCCACCGTACTATCCGGGCGAACAGCCCGTAATATTATACCTGAGCTGGAGCTGGAACCCGCTTCTTCATCACTTTCACTGGCAAATATCTGAAGCGAATCAGCAATCTGCTTTGTTAGCTTTTTTCTTACATACTGATCAATTATATAAGCATCCTTGCTCAGCTGAGACCGAACCTGAGCATCATTATAGGCATTCCTGGTGTACATGAGCGTCGATGAAAAACCGATAGCCACAATACTGGCTAAAACGGTAGCTACCATTAGTTCTACCAGCGTTGTACCGTGAGACCCTCCTGGATTCATCAATAATCCCAGCCCATCTCTTCAGAGATTTCAGCTGTCAAACTATCGCTGTGATTTTCAGGCGT
Organism: Fidelibacterota bacterium; assembly: GCA_029939675.1. Taxonomy (GTDB): domain Bacteria; phylum Fidelibacterota; class UBA8477; order UBA8477; family JABMPR01; genus JABMPR01. Next base: position 1,740 of record JAOZSM010000278.1, on the reverse strand, counting down.
AAACCAGGCAATGTAGATCTTGATCATATAAAAATCTGGAATTTCAGAATCTGCAGGATAAAACCCATCAGCACCATCATCAACCCCGGTAAGCTCTGTTGTCCGATAGGCCTGGACATTATTGATTGTGATGGGCGTGGAGGTTTCGGGAATGCTGTCAGCTAACGCCACAAAGCCATAGTCATAGGCCTGTTCCAGGCGCGAAACCATATTCATCCAGGCCAGTTGCCTACGGATACCCCGATCGATATCCCAGCGGGAATAAACCATATATTGAACAGTTCCCATGGCCACAATGGACAATAATGTCATTGAGAAAACAATTTCGATGAGCGTGAACCCACGCAGTCCTCTGGACGAGAAGATCAGCTTCAGATATCCCCAGACCAACATGAGTTGTTTTTTCATTCTAACGATCAACCTATGTCATTGATTTATATATGGTTCTAATCTAAGAATTTGTGAGTACAGGGGTTAGAATAAATATTGATATTTTAAATAAGATGGCCTCGCAAAAAATGCCTCTCGCAGAGTCCGCAGAGACGCAGAGTGTTGATAAACATGAACATACGTAATAATTATATAAATACCTATTATTGCAACAGTTCGGCGATTTTCATAACTTATCATATATTTTTTGCGGGGGCGTCAAATATGAAAATCTCGCAAAAACTGTCTCTCACGCTTCGACCTTCTCAAGACAGGCACCGATCGCAAAGCAAGCAATCTCCTGGCTCACATTCAAATCTTGGTCATCCTGCCTCCATGATTATATTAGCGTTTGCTTCTTAGCGAATATTCCGCACTATTGGGGAAATGTTTTCTTTTGATGGGACGATGAAGAGGCTATACGATACCGACCAGTACGTTATTTGGCAATATCTAAGGTCCGTACAGGAAACAAACTAAATTAACATGGAGGAAAACAAAATGAGTGAAGTGAAAGTTGGGGCAAAAGCTCCAGATTTCGTCGCACCAGCTTATTATCAAGGCGACTTTACCAGTGTAAAACTGGCTGATTTTAAGGGAAAATGGGTCCTGCTATGCTTTTATCCCGGTGATTTCACCTTCGTCTGAGCTACTGAAGTATCAGCGGTCGCTGATTCGTATGACACACTTCAAGACCTTGGAGTAGCAGTTATCTCAGTAAGTGTAGACAGTCAATTTGTCCATAAAATGTGGAATGATCATGAGCTTTCGAAAATGGTTGGCAAGGATATTCCTTTTCATATGGCCTCAGATGGTTCCGGGAAAATAGGCGATCTTTATAGTGTCTATAATGAAGAAGCCGGCGTGGAAATGCGTGGTCGCTTTATCATTGATCCCGATGGTGTGATTCAAGCTTATGAAATATTGACACCACCTGTGGGTCGGCAAATCTCAGAAACCATTCGGCAGGTGCAAGCCTATCAGCATGTTCGTGCCACCAAGGCAGCCGAAGTTTGTCCTGCTGGCTGGGAACCTGGGAAGAAAATCCTTAAACCCGGACCAGATCTCGTAGGAAATGTTTGGAAAGAATGGAATCCTAAAACAGATCATTAATCAAAAAACGAAACATTAAAAAAGCCCTCTTCAGAGGGCTTTTTTACATTGACACTCTCGCAAAAAGTATATGATAAAACAGAAATATCGCCCTAACATTAATAAATACAGTAACTTATACAAATACGGGCTATGTCCTTGATTATCAACACTTTGCGTCTCTGCGTTCTTTGCGAGAGGGACTTTTTGCGGGATCGT